>DATBFI010000682.1:0-12603 GCA_036558585.1 Chitinophagaceae bacterium | reverse complement strand
CATGCAAATTGAAGTGCTTAAATCTAAGATACACAGGGTCGCGATTACAGAAGCGAATTTAAATTATGTCGGAAGTCTTACGCTTGATGAAGATTTAATGGATGCCGCTAATCTCATTGAAAACGAAAAAGTACAGATAGTAAATGTAAATAATGGAGCAAGGCTTGAAACCTATATCATTAAGGGCAGGCGTGGTAGCGGTACGGTTTGTTTAAATGGTCCTGCAGCAAGAAAAGGTACTGTGGGCGATGTTGTAATTATCATTTCGTATGCTGCTATGGAATTTGAAGAAGCGAAAAAATTTAGGCCAGCAGTTGTATTTCCAAAAGAAGGGAATAAGTTATGATACAGGCCCCCGGCTTCTTGTGGCGTCACCTGTTGTGTCACTCACTTATACATGCAGAACTTTATTGGGCTCTTTGTGAGTAGTGAATTGTCAGTAGTGAGTCACAATTTCTTACTACTATTCACCACTCACTACTCACAATTCACAAATGAAAAATGTAGCGGCCATTCGGGCTAAAATATTAAATCGAAAGGAAGTAAATTCTTTTGTTCGTGCGGCAAGAACAACTGGTAAAACTATCGCATTTACGAATGGCTGTTTTGATATTTTGCATGAAGGACACATTTATTCTTTATCACAGGCTGCAAAAGAGGCAGATATTTTAATTGTTGGCTTAAACAATGATTCAAGCGTAAGAAAATTAAAGGGCGACCATAGACCAATAAATAATGAGCATTCGAGGTCACTCATACTTGCTTCATTACTGATTGTTGATATTGTAGTAATATTTGAAGAGGATACCCCGCTTGAACTGATAAAGGTTGTACAACCAAATATATTTGTAAAGGGTGGTGATTATACTATTGACCAAATTGCCGGCGCAAAAGAAGTTATCGCCGGCGGCGGAAGGGTAATTATCAACCCGATCATAGAAGGGTTTTCTACCACGGATTTAATTAAAAAAATAAAAACACTCTAATGTGTCTTCAATCTTTCAGTTAAAAGTTAACATTGTTGCTTAACAAGCTTATGTATTTTTGATAACACAGAGCACTCCCGTATGAAACACCTGATTCCAAGAGATGTTAGCTGGCTTAGCTTTAATGCGAGGGTTTTGCAGGAAGCTAATGATCCAACGGTACCCTTAAAGGAACGAATTCGTTTTCTTGGTATTCACTCCAACAACCTTGATGAATTTTTTCGCGTAAGAGTTGCCACACTGAAGCGCATGATTGAATTAGGCGGAAAGAAGGCAAACATGCATCTTGAAGATAAGCCGCGGCAGATACTTGATGAAATTCAAATTATTGTACTGCAGCAGCAAAATGAATTTAACAGGATTTGGGAAGGTATTTTGGAGGAACTAAAAAATGAAAAAATTTTTCTTGTGAATGAGAAAAATTTAAACAGGGAACAAAGAGTTTTTGTAAGAAGATTTTTTGACGAAGAAGTACGCTCAAATATTATCCCGTTGATGATAGAAAGCCTGCCGCACCTTCCTTATTTGAGAGAAAAAAGTATTTATCTCGGCGTGGTGATGCGCAAAAAGGATTCCGCTTATGATCAAAAATATTCACTTATTGAGATACCAAGCAGAACAGTTGGTCGTTTTGTACAACTACCTTCACCTTCCGAGGAAAATCACATTATTTTATTGGAAGATGTAATTCGTTTTAATCTGCCTTATATCTTTTCATACTTTGGTTATGACTATTTCAGCGCACACGTTTTCAAGGTAACAAAGGATGCGGAAATTGATATTGACAACGACATCAGTACCTCCTTTGTTCAAAAAATTGAAAGTGGTTTAAAAAACCGAAGAAAGGGCAAGCCTGTTCGTTTTGTATACGATAAAGAAATTGATGCCGGCTTACTCGAATATTTAATGAAGCGGTTAAATCTTTCACGAAGAGATAACATCATACCAGGCGGACGTATTCACAACTTCAGGCATTTTATGGATTTTCCCGATGTGTTCAAAACGAAGAGCACAAGACGTTCGCCCTTTACCCATCCTGCACTGCAGCATGCTTTGCGGGTAACAGACGTTATAACGGAACAGGATGTGATGCTGCATTTTCCTTATCATTCTTTCAATTCAGTGATCGACCTTTTACGTGAAGCCGCAATAGATTCTGAAGTTACTACCATAAAAATAACCGCTTACAGGCTGGCTCCCAATTCCAAAATAATAAATGCACTGATAAATGCTGCAAGAAATGGTAAAGAGGTAGTACTAATGCTGGAGTTAAGAGCAAGATTTGATGAAGAAGCTAATCTTGTATGGAAAAAAAACCTGGAAGAAGAGGGCGTAAAAGTACTTATTGGCATTCCCAACATGAAAGTGCATGCCAAATTATGTTTAATAAAAAAACGAAGCGGGAAAAAAACTATTCAATATGGTTTTGTAAGCACAGGTAATCTGAATGAAAGAACCGCCAAAATCTATGGAGATCATTGCCTGCTTACGAGTAATCGCAATATTATGGCTGACATAAACAGGATCTTCCGCTTTATTCAAAAGCCAACTGATTTAAGTAATTTGAAAGCCTGTAAAACACTAATGGTATGCCCAACATTCATGCGCAAGCAACTTATACAACTGATTAATACTGAAATTAAAAATGCAAAGGCAAAAAAACCAGCAAGTATCATTGCTAAGCTAAATTCATTAAGTGATGCGCAGCTTATCAATAAATTATACAATGCGGCGGCGGCAGGTGTTGAAATTAAATTAATTATTCGGGGTATATTTTGCGCAATGACCGAGCAAAAAAAATTGAAACATCGCATGTGGGCAATCAGTATTGTGGACGAATATCTTGAACATGCCCGCGTAATGATATTTCACAACAATGGCAAAGAAAGAATTTCTATTTCTTCTGCTGACTGGATGGTACGTAACCTTGACCATCGTGTAGAAGCATCCGTTTTTATAAACGATGAACCTATACGCGAAGAGCTAAAAGATATTATCCACATTCAATTAAGAGATAATGTAAAAGCCCGCATTTTGAATAATACCCTATCAAATAACTATGTATCTTCCGAAGGCCAAACAAGAATACGTTCGCAAATTGAAACGTATAATTATTTGCGCAATAAAATTCAACGGCAGGGGGAAATAACTCAACCCGAGGAGCAAAAAGAAATAAGAGCAATTGGTTATTCCGCCTGAGCCTGCCTGCAGTACGACAGGTTTGTAATAAAAAAATATACTGGTGAAACTTGCAGCCATCGACATAGGAAGTAACGCAGCGCGCTTACTGATTTCCGAAGTGACAGAAAATAATAACGGTAAACCCCAATTCAATAAACTTAACCTGGTACGCGTGCCGTTGCGGCTTGGCTTCGATGTGTTTGAAAAAGGAGAGATTAGCAAACCAAAACTTGGCATGGTCATTCAAACAATGAAAGCGTATGCGCATTTAATGAATGTATACGGTGTTAACCATTTAAAAGCCTGTGCTACAAGTGCTATGCGTGATGCACGCAACAGCAATGATGTACTGAGAAAAGTAAAATTAGAAACTGGCATACAAATAAGCATTATCAGCGGCGATGATGAAGCAGCCTATATTTATGAAAATCATATTGCCGAAAATTTGGACAAGGAACATTCTTATTTATACATAGATGTGGGAGGTGGTAGCACAGAGCTTACTTTTTTTGCAGATGGAAAATTGCGTTATAAAGAATCATTTAATATTGGCACCATCAGATTGCTAAAGAAAATGGTTGATGAAAAGCATTGGGAAGAAATGCGCGATCATCTCAAAAACAATACAAAAAGCAAACTACCCATTATTGCAATTGGTTCAGGAGGAAACATCAACAAAGTTTTTTCACTCAGTAAAAAGAAAGAAGGCAAGCCGCTTTATCTCGATCTTCTGAGAGACTACTATAAGGAGCTTTCCAGTTTTCCGCTCGCAGAAAGAATACGCATATATAATATGCGTGAAGATCGCGCCGATGTAATTGTTCCTGCTTTACAGATCTACATCAACGTAATGCGATGGGCTGACATCAATGAAATTTATGTTCCCAAAATTGGTTTGGCAGATGGTCTTATACAAAGCTTGTATGAAGAACTGGTAACAAAAGGGTGGGTATGAATATTTTTTACTGACCCGGCTTTTACATAATGATTTGGCTTTCTTCCCACCCCACTGACACTTTTACGTTCTGTTCTCTACTCACCAGTTTCACCTTAAAATTATCTTTTATACCTTTCAACTTAATCCTATCACCTTTCAACCTTTAATCTTCAGCCTCAATATTGTATTTTTCGCTTTAAAAAAATTTATCATCTTTGCACCCCCGACATCTGGATATGTTTTATTCTAAAGCAGGGCCATATTCAGTCTACTAAAATCTCCAAAATATTTTCAGATGTCTGCTGCTACTAAAGAAATAAAAAAAGTTACCACAAACGTTTTGCAAAGGATGAAAGCTTCGGGAGAAAAGATCTCCATGCTTACAGCATATGATTTTTCCTTTGCAAAAATCATAGATAACGCAGGAATAGATGTTATTCTCGTGGGAGATAGCGCCAGCAATGTAATGGCTGGTCATGAAACAACGCTGCCTATTACGCTTGATCAGATGATCTATCATGCATCCTCGGTTATTCGTGGCATTAGCCGGTGTCTGGTAGTAGTTGACCTGCCTTTTGGTTCCTACCAATCCAATTCAGAAATCGCATTAGCCTCGGCCATAAGAATTATGAAAGAAACCGGTGCACATGCAGTAAAACTTGAAGGCGGTGAAGAAGTTCTGGATAGTATCAAAAGTATCGTGTCTGCCGGCGTGCCGGTAATGGGTCATCTTGGCTTAACTCCTCAAAGCATTTATAAATTTGGCACCTATAATGTCCGGGCAAAAGAAGAAAATGAAGCAAATAAATTAAGAAGCGATGCTCTGCTTTTACAGGAAGCAGGTTGCTTCGCCGTTGTATTGGAAAAAATTCCGGCGCTGCTTGCAAAAGAAGTAAGCGAAAGTTTAAATATTCCAACTATCGGCATTGGCGCAGGAAAGTATTGTGATGGTCAGGTACTTGTGATGCATGATATGCTCGGCATCAATATTGAATTTAAACCACGCTTTTTGCGCCAGTATTCAAATCTTTATGAGCAGGTAACTATTGCGGTTAAAAATTATATAAAGGATGTAAAGAAAAAAGATTTCCCTGGCGATAGCGAGCAGTACTGAGATGCATAAAGTTTTAATACGGTCCGTCTCTTTCTTTAGCATTTGTTAAAGCAAAAAATTTATAGCTTTGCGCCGGCAAATGAATATTCTGCTAAACATACAGCTTTCTTATCTGGCCTTTTTAAGAAGCACTGCCTCGCATGTACCATAAATAATTCCTCTTTAAATTTTGCAATTCCTCTTAGCCGGCCTGGTCCTGCTGTAATTCTGCTTATAAAATACTTATTACAAATCATATTTATGGCAAACATTGTTTTAGATAAAGTTCTTGCTGGTTTAATGAGCCGTTATAAAGAACGCGTTCCTGATGTAGCAGCGATAATCAATATCATGATAAAAGAAGCCATTATAAAAAATGATGCAGAGATCGAAAATGACCATATTGCTTTCCGGACAATCGGTGTTCCTTTTCTTGGTATTCAGTCACTGGAAAAAATATTTCTGCACTATAGTTATGAAAAAAAAGACCACTACTTTTTCCCCGCAAAAAAGTTAGATGCTTACTGGTACGCACCGCCTTCATCGGAATATCCCCGGATATTTATCAGTGAATTGCGGGTAAAGGACCTTTCTGAAAAAGCGCAAAATATTATTCATTCCTACACCACTGAAGTAACCGCCGACCCGGTTTTAAAAATAAATTTGGATGACGCTGAAGAAGTAGATCAATTCTTGCACAGCGTGCTATGGCGAGTTCCATCACTTGAAGATTATCTTGTTTTAGGTAAAGAGAGCGAGTATGCCGCCTGGGTAATTTATAATCGCTATTACCTGAACCATTTTACAATCAGTGTACATAACTTAAAAAAGGGTTACAGCACAATCGCGGGTTTCAATGCCTTTCTTGAACGAAATGGATTTACATTAAACGATTCAGGTGGCAAAATAAAAGTGAGTCCTGATGGTAATTTGCTTCAAAGCTCTACTGTTGCAGAAATGATTGAAGCAACTTTTGCAAATGACGACAGGCACCGTATATCCGGTTCTTATGTAGAATTTGCAGAAAGAAAGATTCTGAAGCAATTTGAACATTTACCTGCATCAGCAATAAAACGTGAACACAGGAGAGAGGGCTTTGAAGCAAACAATGCGGATAAAATATTCGAGAGCACTTACTCATCTCAAACAGCTAAAAGATAATTTTTTTGTTTAAACTGATATTTTGAAGCTCTCTTCTCCCCGGCCGGTGAGGCGAGGGAGAAGTCTAACTTTATGCATTAAAAACTTAAAAATTACTCTATGGAATTTTTGAAAGAATTAAATATACAATCAGAAAATCAGGGTGTTTCTACAGGCACTCAATGGATAAAAAGTACAGGTTCAAAAATAGATTCTTACTCTCCTGTTGATGGCAAACTCATTGGCAGTGTTATTTGCGGTGATGAAGATAACTACAACGCGATGATGAACAAAGCACATACAGCTTTTCTCCAATGGCGTAACTGGACGGCTCCCAAACGCGGAGAAGTTGTTCGCCAGGTTGGAGAGGCATTGCGTAAATACAAAGTGCCACTGGGCAAACTGGTAAGTTATGAAATGGGAAAAAGTCTGCAGGAGGGCTGGGGTGAAGTGCAGGAAATGATTGATATCTGCGACTTTGCTGTTGGACTTTCACGACAATTATATGGCTTAACCATGCATAGCGAGAGACCCATGCACCGCATGTACGAACAATGGCATCCGCTTGGTGTGGTAGGTATTATTTCGGCCTTTAATTTTCCTGTTGCTGTATGGAGCTGGAACGCTGCCATTGCCTGGGTTTGCGGGGATGTATGTGTTTGGAAACCTTCTTCCAAAACACCGCTTTGTGCAGTTGCTTGTCAGCATATTATTGCAAATGTTTTTAAAAAGAATAACGTGCCGGAAGGAGTAAGCAACCTGATTGTCGGTAATGCGGCCGGCGATTTTATTAATAAAGATCATCGTATTCCGCTGGTGTCTTTTACCGGCTCTACAAAAATTGGTCGCCATGTAGCTACAACAGTTGCCGAACGTTTTGGAAAAACAATTCTTGAGCTCGGCGGTAACAATGCTATCATTGTTTCTGAACATGCTGACCTTAGCATGTTGCTTGTGGGTGCTGTTTTTGGCGCAGTGGGCACCGCCGGTCAGCGTTGTACCACCACGAGACGATTAATCATTCAGCAAAATATTTACGACAAAACATTGAGTATTCTTAAAAATGCCTATGCCCAGTTAAAGATTGGCGATCCCTTGGACTCAAATAATCATGTTGGACCATTGATCGATAAAAAAGCAGTGGAAGATTATCTGAGAGCGATTGAACGGGCAAAACAGGAAGGTGCAACTGTAATTGTAGAGGGTGGTGCGCTTGAAGGCGATGGCTTTGAAAGTGGTTGTTATGTGAGGCCCTGTATTATTGAGGCAAAGAATGAAATGAAAATCGTGCAGGAGGAAACTTTTGCACCCATTCTGTATGTAATGAAATATAAAAATATTGAAGAGGCCATTCACATGCAGAACAATGTGCCACAGGGTTTATCATCGTCCATCTTTACATTAAACATGCGTGAAATGGAAATGTTCCTGTCGCATACAGGAAGCGATTGCGGCATTGCCAATGTAAATATTGGCACCAGCGGAGCGGAGATAGGTGGTGCTTTTGGTGGTGAAAAAGAAACAGGTGGCGGCCGGGAAAGTGGTTCTGATGCATGGAAAACATACATGCGTCGTCAAACAAATACAATTAACTGGAGTAACCAGCTGCCGTTGGCACAAGGAATAAAATTTACGATCTGATTAAGGATTCTATAAAAATCTCATCGGTTTTAGTTAATTTAGAATTACCATGTGAAAATTTATCATTAAGCTGCTAATTTTGTTTTTTGCGTAATTTTGAAGAAAGATTTTTAGCCGGGATAAAGTTTCCTGATTTAGTTTTCATAGTCCCTCTGCCGAATATCCCAATCCCTGTAAATAGTGAGTAAAATTCTCACAACTAACGACCGGCTGCTATAATTTACAGCCTGACGAGTAAAAGAGGCGGTGACAGGAAGCAAAAGGCTGGCATAAAATTTATATTCCGTATATGGGGAAGCGTAAATTATTTTAACTATAAATCTCAAAAAACAATTCTTGCACATCAGAAACAAAAAGATACATGAAGAGACTGAAATTTTTAACGGTTGTATTGTTTTTTAACTCACACGTAAGCTTTGCACAAAACGACATCAAGGGTTGGCATTTGCGTGATCCTCAGAAGGATAGTTTCTACGGCATAAGCCTGTCGCAGACTTATGATTTTTTGAAGGGCAAAACCTATATGCCGATAATTGTGGCGATTATAGATTCAGGCGTAGATACCACGCATGAAGATTTGAAAAAAGTGCTTTGGACAAACCCTGGTGAAGTTCCGGGGAATGGCAAAGATGATGACGGGAATGGTTATATTGATGACATTCATGGATGGAATTTCCTGGGCAATAAAGATGGCAGCAATCTTAAAAAAGAGACCGACGAGAGAACTCGTGTGTATTATCGCTTCAAGGACAAATTCGATACAATACAAATAGACACCTCCTCCCTAACGCCAGATGGAAAATGGCAATACAGGGAATGGGTGAAAGCATCCCAGCAAATGAATGTTGATCCTGAAGAAAAAATGCAGGTAATGATGCTTGATATCGTTTGCAAATCATTGAAAAAAAATGACCTGCTTATTCGCGACGAAATGAAGAAAGAGGTATATACGCCCGATGAACTGGAAAAATTTCAACCTGAAACACAAAAAGGAAAACAGGCAAAAATGGGCTACATCACGTGCTTAAAAATGCTCGGCCTCGGGAGCGATGCAGATGAACAAACAAATAAAAGTCTTATCAATGATCTTGAAGATTATGTAAACGGGAAAAAACAATCAATAGAAGCTAAAACTACAAAGCCCCCGGATTACAGGGCAGAAATTATCAGGGACAATTATTATGATATCAATGATCGTTACTATGGCAATAATGATATAATGGGACCCGAACCCATGCATGGCACTCATGTATCGGGAATTATTGCAGCAGACAGGGATAACAACATTGGTGTAAATGGTATAGCAAACCATGTTCAAGTAATGATGATACGTGCGGTTCCGGATGGCGATGAATATGATAAAGATGTTGCTCTTGCGATAAAATATGCGGTAGATAATGGTGCAAAGGTTATTAATATGAGTTTTGGAAAAAGCTTTTCACCTGAGAAAAAATGGGTAGATGAAGCCATTAATTACGCAGAGCAAAAAGATGTGTTAATAGTACATGCTGCCGGCAATGAAATGCATAATGTAGATAGCGTTGATAATTTTCCTAACCCCAATTTGATAACCTTTAAACAAAGGGCAGATAATTTTATCTCTGTGGGTGCCAGTGGTGATTCACATGTTGCATCAGGAAAAATAATAGCAGACTTTAGCAATTACGGTCAAACTAATGTTGATGTGTTTGCCCCAGGCGTAAAAATATATTCAACATTGCCCGGTGGTAACCAATATGGTTTTCTCAGCGGCACCAGTATGGCTGCACCGGTAGTAACGGGTATTGCGGCCTTAATTCGTTCTTATTACCCGGGGCTGTCAGCAAAGCAGGTAAAATATTCAATTGAAAAGTCAGCCGAAAATTTATGTGATTCTGCTTCTATAACAATACCGGGAACTAATCGCCACACAAGCATGAATAAATTGTGTACAAGTGGTGGTTTTGTAAATGCTTATGGCGCCTTAGAACTTGCCTCAACGCTAAAGCCGGAACTAATTGACAATGATAAAAAGAATAAAAAGGATAGGCCTCTTTTAATAAACCAAAACATACAAAACTAATCGTGCCCCGTCCTTCTCCCCAAGATGCTGCAGAATTTTATCATGGTTATATTAATCATGCAAAAGGGAATTCTATTACAGAGGTGATGGCAAAACATGCCGTAAAACTAAAAGAATTTTACAATAGCCTTCCTGAAGAAAAAGCGGATTATGCCTATGCTCAAGGCAAATGGACGATCAAAGAATTATTACAACATGTAATTGATGCAGAACGCATATTTGCTTACCGGGCTTTACGTTTTGCGAGGAAAGACATTACTCCTCTTGCCAGTTTTGATGAGAATGCTTATGCACAGCATTCATATGCAGTCATGAGAACACTCCGCTCCCTAAAAGAAGAGTTTAATGCCGTACGAACTTCAACAGATATGATGCTGTCTTCGTTTAATGATGACCAGTTAAATGCAAGCGGTACCGCAAGTAATAAATATATTACTGTAAACGCGTTGGCATTTATCATTTACGGGCATTTATTACACCATAAAACAATAATTGAAGAAAGATATTTATAATAAGGGTTGACTATAGCTTTCGTAGGCCAACCGTAATTCATTAATCATCTTTCGTTGCCTTCCTGCCCGCAAGTTGGTGTCACTTGTATGTCTTCTCCTTTATTCACCATTTATTAAGCTATCTGTCCGTGATTACGTTCAAAATCATCAATAAAATACTAATTGCTATTTTGCAACTTGAATCTTTTAACCGATTAATTATTCCCCGTCAGGGGATTGGGAGCGTTCATGAAATATTACCTGATAGCGGGCGAGGCAAGCGGCGATCTCCATGGAAGCAATTTAATTAAAGAATTAAAAAAGCTTGATGCAGGCGCCGATATGCGCTGCTGGGGCGGAGACCTTATGCAACGTGCGGGAGCTGTACTCGTAAAACATTATAAAGACCATGCCTTTATGGGTTTTGCGGAAGTAATAATGAATTTGCGAACCATTATGAATAATCTAAAGCTTTGTAAAGAAGATATGCTGCAATTTCAACCCGACGTATTAATATTAATAAATTATTCCGGCTTTAATTTGCGCATTGCTGAATGGGCTAAACCACAAGGATTCAAAATTGTGTTCTACATCTCACCACAGGTTTGGGCCTGGAAAGAGGGACGTGTGAGAAAAATGAAACATAATATTGATAAGATGCTCGTTGTGTTACCTTTTGAGAAAGATTATTATAAAAACAAATGGAATTGGGATGTAGAATATGTAGGTCATCCACTTGTACAGGTGATAGAAAATTATAAAGCAAAACATTCACCACAACCTTCGACCCCGTCTGGCAGTGGGCACACATCTAACATCGAACATCCGGCAGTCAGCATTGTTGCTTTGCTTCCAGGCAGCCGAAAACAGGAAATAGTGAAAAAATTACCTATTATGTTGGAAGCAAGCAAGTCATTTCCTCAATATCGGTTTATTGTTGCAAAAGCACCCGGCCAGGAAGATGGTTTTTATGAAGAGATGCTGAGGCCATACGCGAATGTTTCATCTGTAAGAGAGACTTATAATTTATTATTACACGCAAAAGCCGCCTTGGTAACCAGTGGCACTGCTACCCTGGAAACAGCTTTGTTTGGTGTTCCTGAGGTAGTTTGCTATAAAGGAAGCAACATAAGTTACCAGATTGCGAAAAAATTAATAAGGGTAAAATATATATCTCTTGTAAACCTTATCATGAATAAATTGGTTGTTAAGGAGCTAATACAAAATGATCTAAACGAAAAAAATCTGGAACGCGAACTATCTGCAATTCTTACAGATGAAGAAAAGATAGCAGAAATAAAAAATGACTACGCTGCTCTTAAAAAATTATTAAGTGAAGGTGGCGACGCATCAGCGAATGCAGCAAAGAGTATATATATTCTCCTGGCAAAAGAATGGATAGCTTAGTTTATTTAAACAGAGGTATGATCACGAGCTTTATCAATATTATAATTAGCGCAATAACAAACATGATCACAGAGATACGATTCATGCCATGCATATATTTCAGCCACTTTGTTCGCGGAGTATTAGGATCACGTTTTTTAATGTAAAGATATTCCGCTATTTGCCGCCAGATGCCCATGATTGTTATTTGATATCAAAATTAGCAAGCTTCAGGAACATAGTCTGTTCGTGTGCCGTAAAGTGATCATTGCAAAAGTATCTTTCAGCGATTTATTTAAACCTCCTTTAATTAAATTTTCATCCGAAAGCTGGGCGCAAGCATGTAACTTGTCCCCCCAAAATAATTGAGTTTACACGAAACCATATACAAGCACAGCCCTTTGTGGATGCAAAATCTGTTTGTGTCTGCTTACGGCTATCAGTGGAAGCAAAGACGATTTGGCGGAATTTTTAAAGATGAATATAAAAAAGCAAAAGAAAGAGAAAATTTTACAACAGATCAATGGGATAAATATCAAAATGAACAACTGCAAAAGATATTGCTTCACGCTTTTGAGCATGTTCCTTATTACAAAGCATCCTTCACCCGGCATGGAATAAATAAAGAAACCCTGAAAAAGGTTACCCCTGAAACATTACCGCAGTTGCCTGTTCTTTCGAAAGAT
>DATBFI010000681.1:0-2303 GCA_036558585.1 Chitinophagaceae bacterium | reverse complement strand
CAAAAAGAACCTACAGATATCAATGCTTTGGCAGATGAATATTTACGATTGAGTTATCATGGCATGAGGGCAAAAGACAAAACCTTTAATGCAACCCTGCAAACAGATTTTGATAGCACAATCGGAAAAATAAATGTAGTGCCGCAGGATATTGGAAGAGTGATGCTGAATTTATTCAATAATGCATTTTACGCAGGGATGGAGAAACAAAAAGAACTTACAGATCAGCAATCCTATGTCCCAGCAGTCACAATAGTCACACAAAAGCTAACCGACAAGATTGAAATAAAAGTTGCTGATAACGGAATTGGCATTTCGCAAAAAATTGCAGATAAAATTTTTCAACCATTCTTCACAACAAAACCAACAGGACAGGGAACAGGGTTGGGTTTGAGCTTAAGTTATGATATTATCAAGGCGCATGGCGGTGAAATAAAAGTACAGAGCAAGGAAGGTGAAGGATGTGAGTTTATTATTACGCTACCAGTGTAAATACTCCCCCTGTCTGCCGACAGGCAGGCTTTAGCGTTGGGGGACTTAGGTTTATATTTATGTTTCCACTTTTGATTAACAGCGGTACGTTTGCAATATTGAATTATTTTCATTCCGGTTATCATTAAACAAAAATTGCACAACAATCATACTTATGTCTATAGAGCCACTTATTGCATTTTTCTTTATCAGGCACGTTAAGAGAAAATTAGATACTCCTGAATTGCATGCCAAATGGGACAAGAAGTTAAAGATTACCATGATCACTATTGTCGTGTTGTTCGTCCTGCAATTGGTAAGCAACCTGGAAACATCTTTCAATTGGCTCTGGCATGCACTGAGCGTTTATATCCTCTATACTGTTTATAAAGAAAAAGAATTTCAACATGCGCGCAGCCTTACACTTGCCATATTGCCGGTGATTATTATTTCAATATTACTGGATACCGTAAGATTGTTTCCCGATAGTATAAGCGAGCCGTTAACCGCTTATCTTGGTTTTGCTTTCCCGTTCTCCATAGTATGGATGGTTTACATGGTCATTGTGTCGAACAGGCAGCAAAAAGCTCTTGAAAAAGAAAAAAAGAAACGGCAGGAAGAAGAAGCGCAGCACCGGATAATAGCCACAAGAAAGTCTGAACTGGAAGAAATGGTAAATCAGCGAACGGCAGAGATCATGCAGCAAAAGAATGAACTCGAACATGCTCTCGAAGAACTAAAGGCTACGCAAACGCAACTTATCCAGTCAGAAAAAATGGCTTCACTTGGAGAGCTTACTGCGGGTATTGCCCATGAAATACAAAACCCGTTAAACTTTGTAAATAATTTTTCTGAAGTTAACAAAGAATTGATTGAAGAACTGGAAGGTGAAAGGTCAAAGTTGAATGGTAAAAGGAATGAAGAACTGGAAAACGAAATACTGAATGATGTAAAACAAAACCTTGAAAAAATTATTCATCATGGGAAACGTGCAGATGCCATAGTAAAAAGCATGTTACAACATTCACGGGTAAGTACGGGGCAAAAGGAGCGTGTAGACATTAATGTTCTGGTGGATGAATATTTGAGGTTAAGTTATCATGGCATACGTGCGAAGGACAAAACTTTTAATGCAACCCTGCAAACAGATTTTGATACTTCTCTTGAAAAAATAAATATTGTTCCGCAGGATATGGGAAGAGTGTTGCTTAATCTTTTCAACAATGCTTTTTTTGCTGTAAGTAAGCCCCCTAATCCACCTATGGCGGAGGAACATTATGAGCCGACAGTTAAAGTGAGTACAAAAAAAGCTGGAGATAAAGTTGAAATAAAAGTTGCTGATAACGGAGTTGGCATTTCGCAAAAAATTGTAGACAAGATCTTTCAACCCTTCTTCACTACCAAACCAACAGGACAGGGAACAGGATTGGGTTTGAGCTTGAGTTATGATATTATCAAGGCGCATGGCGGTGAAATAAATGTAGAAACGAAAGAAGGAGAGGGGAGTGAGTTTATTATTCAGTTACCAATTGTCTGAACCATGACTCTAACCTTATTTTCCTGATTGACCTGAGTTACTTTTTCTCTTTTTGGGTCTGAACATTTTATGATGGCAGCGAAACGAACATTTTAGCCTTGTCGTCGATTATACTTTTTGTATCTTACTATTTCAAAATTAACTGTGAAAACATTTTTATTTTTTTCCATCATTATATCATGCTGCATATTTTTCCCCGCAATCGGCAATACTTGTCCGCACGTGCCTTCGTATGACACAATCGTTCAACAGATATCAGCAAAAGAAGGCCTGTTTGAAACCGATGAAGTGCTTG
>DATBFI010000680.1:0-21326 GCA_036558585.1 Chitinophagaceae bacterium | reverse complement strand
ATTAAAAAATTAAACTTATGAGAAAGCTTTACCCTCCAGTATTGGCAGTAATTATTTGTACCCTGTTTTTCACATCAGTTGATGCACAACGAAAATTATCCAGGACTCAACGTGTTATTACAAAACCTTCGAGAGATGCAGGAATTGTATCACCGCAAGGCACTACGGCTGATTGTGATACTATTGATTACCCTGTGCCAAACACATGGTCCCAAACAGGTTTTTATGCTACAGCAGATACCAGTGACGGTTACATTAATGGGACGAATTCCTTTAATGATAAACAAAAAGCAAATTTTTATGATTTGTCAGCCACAGCTAACGGCTACCTTTTAGGCGCTTTTGTTGCTTTTTTTTACGCGAATTCATCAGACACTGCAAATCTTTCCAAAACAATTTTTTTTAGGGCATATGCTGATAGTTCAGGAGTCCCCGGTCCCTTACTTGGAACTGCCCAACACACTTTGTCCGAGATAAAGACTGATGTGGACTCTGGTTTTTTTACTCAAGTTGCCTTTCCAAGTGTGATAGCATTACCTGCTTCTAAAAAGATTTATGTATCTGTAGACTTTTCTAATTTGAGTTGGCCTACTGATACCATATTTATTTTCAGCACTGATGTTGACGAAGATATTCCTGGCAAGGCATGGGAGCAATGGAGTGATAGTAGCTGGCATGCTTTCAGTGATACTGCACTTTATGGTGCAAATATTACAATGTGGATTTTGCCGATCGTTAGCGCTACGGGAACAGGATGTGCTGTACTTCCTGTAAGATTAATCTCATTCAATGCCCAGCGTAATAATAAAGATGTAACGCTTAGCTGGCAAATCGCTGATGAGTTTGGCATGAAAGGTTACGAGGTTGAAAGGTCAGACAATAATGGCAGTTTCAGAACAGTGGCAACTGTTGCGGCATTCAACAACGCGAAAAATCAATCTTATTCCGCAACAGATAAAAATGCATTTACAATATCGTCCACTGTTCAATACCGGTTAAAACAAATTGATGGCGATGGCAGTGTCAATTATTCAAGAGTGGTCAATATAAAATCTGCTTCTTCTATTTCGGATATCAGTTTTGCCAATCCGTTTAATGGGGCGTTAAAAATGCAACTCAATCTTGCAACGGCCCAGCCTGTATCTGTTTACTTATATGATATGCAGGGCAAACTGGTGGCAACTGAAAAAACAAAAATGTATAATGCTGCTTCCAATACAATTATAATGACTTCCACTGCAAGTCTCCAGCGTGGTGTATATGTGCTCAAGGTTATTGCAGGAACCGACCAGGCTGTTTACAAAGTTGTGAAGCAATAAAATGGAAGTACAATAATTACTTTTATTAAAAAAGCGGGAACACTCCCCGCTTTTTTTATTGTTTCTTTAAGGGTCTTATTAAACCCGGAGCGTTAAATTTGGCTCTAATCTGAAAGAAAAATTATGAGAAAAATTTTTTTGTCCTCTATTTGTTTTGCATTAAGCATTATGTGGGTAAATGCCCAAACTCCCCAGGGTATATTCAATAATATTAAGAAAAAACTCAAAAAAGATACAACAAGTTCAGGCGCAGATGGCTCGTTAACTACAGACGATGTGGTAAGCGGTTTGAAAGAGGCGTTGAACAATGGAGTAAATACTGGCACAGCCAAACTTTCTGCGATAGATGGTTTTTTTGCAAATGCAGCAATAAAAATTTTAATGCCTCCGGAGGCCGAAAAGGTAGAAAAAACATTACGGAATGTTGGTTTGGGTAAAGAAGTGGATAACGCAATTCTTTCCATGAACAGGGCCGCGGAAGATGCAGCAAAGAGTGCAGCTCCCATTTTTCTTGATGCTGTAAAACACATGAGCATCAGCGACGCATGGGGAATTTTGCGCGGTGGTGATACTGCTGCCACAGCTTATTTGCGCAAAACAACAACGGCTTCACTCACAAATGCGTTCAAACCTGTTATAGATAAGTCATTGGAAAAAGTTGATGCAACAAAATACTGGAACACTGTTTTTACTGCTTACAATAAAGTTTCTCTCAATAAAATTAATCCTGATCTCAGCGCTTATGTAACAGATAAAGCGCTCTACGGAATCTTTTACGAGATCGCTCAGCAGGAAGTCCAGATACGTAAAGACCCTGTTGCCAGAACAACTGATATTCTGAAGAAAGTGTTTGGTAAATAGAGGATAAAGGCTTTCTTTGTTAGTGTTCCTGGTCGTTACTACAAGTTTAATTTTCTGTCAATTGTTGTGGTCCCGATAACAATAGACTTTTACTATCCACTGCGGAAAAAAATTAAATTAAAAAATTGCTCACTGATTTCGCAGATCTACACAGATAGATGATTATGGGCTGAATAAAACAACATCCGGGACATTTACCCCCGAACTTTATAGCCTATTCTTCGGAAGCTCTTGTTCTTAATAAATTACGCTGCTTGTCAGGCGCAGCCCCTCAAAGCCCTTTCGCCTGCTCTGGCAATGTTTTTGCATCATCCACTTGAATGATCACACATTTGCTAACAAACCCGCATATTTATATGAAAAGGTTTTTCTTCATAATTATATCGTTCGTAATATTTAGCGCCTGTGATGTTGCAAACCAGGTAATAAATGAATCAGGCGGCTCAGGCAATCTTACAACGCAGGAAATTGTTTCCGGTTTAAAACAGGCGCTGACGATCGGTGCACAAAACAGCAGCGATAAGCTTTCAGCGGTAGATGGTTTTTTTGCAAATGCTGCTATAAAAATCCTGATGCCTCCCGAAGCAAAAAATGTTGAGAGCACTTTACGCAATGCAGGTTTTGGCAGTGTTGTAGATAAAGCAATTTTATCCATGAATCGCGCAGCGGAAGATGCTGCAAAATCTGCTGCACCTATTTTTATTGATGCCATTACAAAAATGACAATTACCGATGCGATCGATATTTTAAAAGGAAATGATTATGCTGCAACCAATTACTTTAAGCAAAAAACCACGGGCGCATTAACCAATTCTTTTCGCCCTGTTATCAATAACGCATTGTCGAAAGTTGATGCCACCAAATATTGGAGCGACGTATTTTCAGTATACAATAAATTTACCGCAAAGCCTGTAAACACTGATCTTGGAGCATTTGTAACTTCAAAAGCGATAGATGGAATTTTTTACCAGGTTGGTTTGGAAGAACAAAAAATTCGTAAAGATCCTGCAGCCCGTGTAACAGACCTGCTCAAAAAAGTATTTGGAAGTCCACAGGCACAAAAGCGATAAAGGAAATTATCAAAGACCTCTATACAACTTAGCTTTTCTAGCCTCTGCAATAACTCAGCGTTTTTTGGATACGGAGCTGGCTATTACCGCCGCTTATGTATTTCGAAAAAGATCAGAACGAAAATAAAATGCACCAGGCAAATTTTTATTTCATGGAAAGAAAAGTTTCTCTCCCGCACTGCAGCCATTGCAGGTACTCTTTTGCATTGGGCGTGTAGCCTACAGGATGATTTACCAGTCTTTCACTATTGTCGAGAATGGCATATAGTGGTTGTGAGGCTTTGGTAAAATTTTCCGCCTGGAATGTTGCCCATTTATCTCCGGCCGTTTTTATTTCTTTATCATATCCGCTGCTCGTTTTATAAGTAAATCTTTGTTCAACAGGCAAGAGTTGACGGTCATCGACATACAATGAAACGAGGATAAAATTGTTTCTAATGAAGTTGTAAACATCGGGTTGGGTCCAAACGTTTTCTTCCATCTTGCGGCAATTAACGCAAGCCCATCCTGTGAAATCAATAAGGATTGGTTTATGTTGTTCCCGCGCCAGTTGTAATGCTTTGTCATAATCATTTACCACATTTGCTTCGAGACCTTTGCCAATTACATTCTCTTTTCCATGAATGCTGTAAGTAAGTGGCGGTGGAAAGCCACTGAGCAACTGTATGTTTGCATATTTGGAAGAGGTAACACCGGGCAGGAGATATAAAGTAAATATCAGCGCAATAACACCGATAATTTTTCTGCCATTTCCGATCTTCATTCCTTTATAATCATGGGGCAGACGCAGTAAGCCAAACAAGTATAGGGTTAAGCCAATACCGATCAGTATCCAGAGACCAAAGAAAACTTCACGTTTTAATAAGCCCCAGTGCATCACGAGATCGGCATTCGATAAAAATTTAAATGCAAGCGCAAGCTCAATAAAAGCCAATACTTTTTTTACAGTATCAAGCCAGCCGCCCGATTTAGGCAATGCCTTTAACCAATGCGGGAAGACGGCAAACAATCCAAAAGGCAATGCCAGCGCCAATCCAAAGCCTGCCATTCCATAAGTAAGCGGCCATGCACCATTTCTTGCAGTGCCAACCAGCAGTGTTCCTAAGATTACACCGGTGCAGGAGAATGATACGATCACCAGTGTGAGTGCCATAAAGAAAATTCCCCCGGCACTTCCCAAACCACTTTTTGCATCTGCTTTACCTGCAATGCTGCTTGGTAGTGTTATATCAAAAAAACCAAAAAAGGAAAAGGCGAATACGATAAAGATGATAAAGAAGAGAATGTTGAGCCATGCATTGGTTGAAATAGTGTTGAATATCTCAGGCTGTACATTTCCTAAAATGTGGAAGGGAACACTTGCAAGTGTGTAGATAAGAAAAATAAAAAACCCATACATTATTCCGTTGCGGATGGCACGACCTCTTCCGTCTGATCGTTTTGTAAAAAATGATACGGTTACCGGTATCATGGGGAACACACAGGGAGTAAGTAAGGCAATCAGGCCGCCAAAAATTCCCAACAGAAATACGGTCCATAAACTGCTTTCTTCAGTTTTGCTGTTGCCGCAATCATTTACAGGATGGGTGATGTCAATTGAATTTAATTTTAATCTTTTTGAATCGGCTGAAGTAGTCATCCCACCTTCAAGATGAACATTGAAAGAAAATTCGCTTGACTGAAATTCATCTTTTTTGGCCAGAAAGGTAGTAATGGTTCCCTTCAATTCTTCGGGTATAACACCATTTATTTTAACCGGCTGCACTACAGTTACATCTCCGGTGTAAATATTTATTTTTTTATTGTCAAAAATGGGATCAGTTATTTGTTGAAGATATCCCGAAAAGGTTGCAGGTTGTGCGTTTTGAGCATTTTCATAACCATAAGCAAACTGGACAGATTCAATGCCTTCAACGGTTGGGTTGGCTCCATATAAGTGCCATCCCTCAGGAACTGTTACAGTTGCTTTCAATGTGTAGGAATTGTCTGCAATTTTTTTTGCCGTTACCTGCCACTTAAGTAAACTATCGGTTTGTGAGAAAGAAAAAATTGCCGTCAACAAAAAAATGACAGAAAGAAAATACTTTTTCATTGCAGCATTAATTTATTGAAGCTTTAAATCAAACGGAACCTTTTTTGGTGGCAAACATTCTTCATCATTGCAAACCATGTATTCTATTGTTCCTGCAATATTTGTTTTTACGTTTGATTTTAAATTCACAGTTTGTACGAACGCAACCTGGTTATCAAAGTATTTTACATCTACTCCAAAAAATTGATCGTGTACATTTTTTAAGGAACCATTTTCTTTTGCTTTTCCGTTTACAGTTATTAACGGGTTTGTTTTGAATACAATTTTTGTTGGTACCGGTCCACCCGGCGGTGTAAGTTGGGAATAAATATGCCAGGGTTTTACAATAGTTGCGGTAAAAGTTACTTCGTAAACTTTTTCAGCCTTTTTTACCGCACCAAAATTCCATTGAACAGGGTCTTTCAATTGCGCCATTCCTGCCATTGTTGCAGAAAATAAAATAATCAGTAATACTATTTTTTTCATCAGATCTTTTGTTTAACGATTTGTTGTGTTACTTAATAAACTAAATGGAACAGAAACCCGATTTTATATTCCGCAGCTGGCTCAAAACACTAAAGCAGCAGCTGCAAACATATTTACGAAGTATATTTTATATGCTTGCAGAAGAACTGTTAATTCATTCCAAAAATGCGGAATACTTCTTTACCATCTTCATTACCCAATAAAGGCGAAGTGGCCCTTTCGGGATGGGGCATCATACCAAAAACATTTCTTTCTTTATTACAAATGCCCGCAATATTTCTTATTGCACTATTAGGATTAAAGCCGATATCTACATTGCCATGCTCATCACAGTACCTGAAAATAACCTGGTCATTGGCTTCCAGTTCATCAAGTATATGCTCTTCCGCATAATATCTTCCATCACCATGAGCAATGGGAATCTTCAGAGGTTTGCGGTTACCATTTTTAATAAAAATATTTTTGCAAACAAATTGCTGATTTCCGTTTGGCAACAATACGCCGGGCAGCAAACCACTTTCGCAAAGCACCTGGAAACCATTGCAAACTCCCAGCACTTTGCCACCCTTATTTGCAAACCCGATCACGCTTTGCATCATTGGGCTAAAACGTGCAATGGCTCCGCAACGCAGGTAATCGCCAAAAGAAAAACCTCCGGGCAAAACAATGCAATCACTTTTAGTGAACATGCTGATATCTTTATCCTTATGCCAAAGCATGATCACTTCTTTGCTGAGATCATTTTGAAGTGCATTTTGCATATCACGATCACAGTTAGAGCCGGGAAAAACAACAATACCAAATTTCATGTATGTACAATTTGTATGAATATATTTTTAGAAGCTATCTATAAATCTCCTTGCGTCGTTCCTTGCCATCTGCCGGTAGGCAGGTATCACTACTTCACCCACTGTATATATTGCATCCGGGAAGAATGACAACAAATTTTTTGTAACACAAAGGTAAATGTATGTTGTAATTGCTGTTAAATTTTAGCTATTACCCAATTGTTATAAATTACCAGGGCGACCAATATCCAAAAAAGCAATGCAGGTCCGAGGTTTCTTTTTGGATAGAGAAATGCATTTGACACAAACGTTGCGGCCGGTATAGCCGCCAATAAAAGAGCATCGGGCCATGCGTTGTCTATCAAATAAATGGCGGGTAATAATAAGATAAGCATTATAAACAAAACACTCCAATGCTTTCGCACTTGTATTGCCATGCGGTTAATATTTGATTGCCACATTAATATGCCGGCTGCAATAGCCACACCAGCAATTGAAAAAGTTATTATAGCAAAGAGGATACTTGACGGCCTGATAATATGAAGCCTGAATATTTCTAATTGATGAATGACTAAATCCAGCTTATCATTTAGAAATAACCAGCCGGTAAGAAAATAAAAAGGTGTAAGGATTCCCAGGAGTAATACGGTCCACTCATTAGGTCTGAATGGCCTGAATGAAGCTAATGCAAAAAATATAACTGGTACCAGGAAACACGCAGGAAAATAAAGTAATATGGTAATGCCCGTTATAAGGCCTATATTATACACCAGTGTTTTTGGTTGTTGTGTGCTTTGTAGTTTTATTAGCCGGGATAATAACCAAATGAGCATACTGTTTACGATCAAAGCTGAGGTGATGTTGTTCCATGCGGGCAGTAAAGCGGTAAGTACGATATAAGCAAGCGCCGTAGTGAATGCAGGCCGTGGGAACAAACGCGCATCATTCAAAATATAATTTAAACGCAATGCCTGGAATACCACAATAAAATGATATAAAAAGGTGAGAGCGATGCCGGACAAAAAAGCAAGCGGTGACAACAAATAATAAATAAACCCGTCGCTTTCAGTTGTAACAATGCCCGGTGACTGCCTCCAAAAAAATGCTCTTATAACGGTACTCACAATAATGAGCCCGATTACGGCGACCGTTGATTTTTCTTTAAAAAATGATATCACTTACTTCGCAATTAAAATTCAACCTTTGCAAAGCAAACGAAATTTCTGTATTGACAGGGAATAAGTAATTCATAATTGCTCACCTGTTTTGAATACCTGGGCATAAACTGGTACTCTTTGTCAAGGTTATGTAATGTTGGACTGTGACCTATCTGGCCTGCAGGCGTAATGGTTTGATCGGTTAATAAAAGTGTTCTTTTTTCCAACTGGTTAAACAGGAAATGCACCTGCCCGCCGCTGTTTAAGGTTCCATACCCAATAAAATTATCTGTGTAGTCATCATACTGCGATTTATGAATAATATTTGTCCATGCAAGGTTGGCAGTTGAATCAAAAGCTATAATGGCTATGTTATCGGCAAAATAGCGGTTAATCTGGCTGGGATATCCGCCCCATCTCCACCATGGATAATAATAGGAACTATATAAAGGGGAATTCCAGTAGTAATAGTAATTATAGGGTGATACATAGGGTGAACCTGAATAATAATCCCAGCGATTATTATATACACCACGGCTGGACGAATAGGCAGATTCGGCAGCTATTGCAAAAGCGCCGTCTTTGCGTATAAATATTTTTTGTATAAAAAAATCATTGAATGCTGTTTTGATACTGCCTTCAGACTTGGCGTCATTACGCATTTCTTCCGAAAAGGTGGTGCTTGTATTGGTAATTTCCTTTCCCGTTACTTTATCCCACAGGACGCAGTAAAGACCATCAATATTTCCTCGTTTGGTTTTTGAATAGAATGAAGAAATAAGGTAATGGTTATTGAAGTTGTCTGCTTTAATATGGATATCATCAAGATATATTTTGGGAACGGTAAGGTTATAGGCCGAAATGCTGTCGCTGGTTGCATTTTTGGTAATAAGCTGTACCTGCGTGATGTTATCACTTTGTGATGACCCGGAAGGTTTTGCAAAAGTCAGTTGCCCATCATTATCCAATGTAAATTGGGTCAGGAAATCACTTTTTGGGTCCAATGGTATTCCAACAGATGTTTTATGAAGAAGATTAAGGTCGGCATCAAATAAACAAGTGGTAAGAATATTGTTTTCCGGGTTTTTACTGTTCACTTTAAATATCATGATCTTTTGTTTATCATCACTGTAGATCATGGTATAAATTTTATTGTTTGCAAAAAAGCTTATTGAGGTTGTATCTAATTCTTTAGGTGAACCAATCAATTTACCATTCCCATCCAGTTTGGCAGCATAACAGTAAACAATATTTTTTTTCTGGTATTGATAAAAAAGATAAAAAAAATCTTTGTAATTAAGTACATCAGAGTCTATGATCTTTTCCGGCAAAAAGTCAAGATCCGCTTTTTCTACAATTTTCATCGCACTGTCAAAAACAGTTACGTTATGCTGATTCCTCAGACTTTTATAAACCAGGTAATGATTATTGATTTTTCCAATAATGTCAAAACTCATAGATTTTTGATCCTCGCGATCAAGTTGTGAATACATTATTCTTTGGGCCGGTAACATTATTGAAACACACAGTGCTATTACACAAATGATAGAAAACTTAAACATGCCTTTACTCATTTTTATGCAAACAAATGTAAGGTTTATGGGATAGAGCGAAATACATAATTTTCTTAAAAACTTAATGACAATTTCTTTTTCGAAAAGCTCTCTTATTTATCATTTTAGTTATAAAAAAATTTTTCATTATACATTTGTTGCCGAAATAGAACTTGGATCTTAGCATTGATATTGATTTTTTTTGGTACGAAATTTATTTCTGAATAGTAGAAGGTTGTTACAGATTTAATATAAAATTTGTGGGCAAGCATATTAACAAAGTTACCTCGGCCGGTCTTATTGTTGCATTAGGAATTATTTATGGTGATATAGGTACTTCTCCTTTATACGTTTATAACTCAATTATAAACGGAAGATTGATCGATGAAGGGTTGATTATCGGTAGTCTTTCATGCATAATCTGGACTCTCACACTAATAACAACAATTAAATATGTAATTCTGATTTTGAGGGCTGATAATAAAGGGGAAGGGGGAACTTTTGCCCTTTATGCTCTTGTGCGAAGAAGACATAAATGGCTGGTAGTTCCTGCAATGATCGGAGGCGCCTCACTATTGGCGGATGGCATAATTACACCTCCGATCTCCATAACATCGGCAATAGAAGGTTTAAAAAATATACCGGCACTGCACGACATCTCAGGTAATATAATAATGTATATAGTGCTTGCAATTTTAGTGGCTTTCTTCTTTTTGCAACAGTTTGGGACAGGTTCAATTGGCAGATTATTTGGCCCGATAATGTTCGCCTGGTTTACAATGATTGCAATATTAGGCTGCGTTCATTTAATGGATGATCTGACTATTTTCAAGGCGTTTAATCCCTACTATGCAATTAACTTTTTGCTTAATTATGATGGCGCATTTGTATTATTGGGAGCCGTATTTCTTTGTACAACCGGGGCAGAAGCATTATACAGTGATTTAGGCCATTGCGGAAGGGGCAACATAAGGATTTCATGGATTTATGTAAAATCATGCCTGTTATTAAATTATATTGGTCAGGGCGCATATTTGCTTGCCCACAGAGAAGGATTGATGGTAAATGCTCAACTAAAAGAACAGTTACATCTTAATACTTTTTATGACCTCATGCCCGGATGGTTTGTAATTATTGGTGTTATTATTGCCACAAGTGCAGCAATTATTGCCAGCCAGGCAATGATCGCGGGGTCATTTACACTTATTGGAGAAGCGCTTCGCTTAAACTTATGGCCTAAGCTTAAAGTTAAATACCCTTCGGAAGCAAAAGGGCAATTGTTTGTACCAGCCATGAATCTGATTATGTTTCTTGGATGTCTCGGGGTGGTTCTTTATTTCCAGGAGTCTTCAAAAATGGAGGCAGCTTACGGCCTGGCCATTATTATAACAATGATTGCCACCACTATTCTTTTTTCTAATTATTTAGTTCTTCAGAGAGTGGATTCATTCTTTATCTATATTTTTCTGTTTGCTTATTTGACAATAGAATTTACTTTTCTTGCTGCATTATCTCATAAGTTCCTGGAAGGTGGGTTTATTACCCTTCTGCTTGCGGCTATTATGTTCACCATAATGTATATCTGGTACAGAAGCAGGAGAATAAAGAACAGATATGTTGAATTTGTTCGTCTTGAGCATTATATCCCTATGATACAGGAATTAAGTAATGACAGGAGTGTGCCTAAGTATGCCACACATCTTGTATACATGACCAGTGCTAATAATCCCAAGGAAATTGAGCATAAGATTATATACTCCATACTCAATAAAAAGCCCAAGCGTGCCGATATATACTGGTTCGTGCATGTTGATACAGTAGATGATCCATATACCAGTGAGTATGTTGTTGAACATATTATTCCAAACGATATTATTCGCGTAGAGTTCAGGCTTGGTTTCAGGGTACAGCAAAAAATAAACTTAATGTTTCGCAAAGTAGTGGAAGAATTGGTAAATAATAAAGAGGTAAATATTACCAGTCGCTATGAAAGTCTCGAAAGAAATAATGTTGTAGGAGATTTTCAATTTATTGTGATGGAGAAATATTTATCCAGTGATAATGAGCTGCCATTCTTTGAAAGGGTAATAATGAAACTGCATTTTTGGTTAAAAGATGTAAGTCTTAGCGAGGAAAGAGGTTTTGGACTTGACCCCAGTTTTGTTACAGTAGAAAAATTTCCGCTTATTGTTTCCCCGGTACCTCAAGTTTCCCTTCATCGCGTTTTTCATGAACAACCTGAGGAGTAGTATAAAGTTTTTATAACAATTTTGTGAGCAAGCATATTAATAAAGTTACCACTGCCGGCCTTGTTGTAGCGTTAGGAATTATTTATGGTGATATAGGAACCTCCCCTCTCTATGTTTTAAATGCTATTGTAAAAGGAAGAGTTATAAATGAACCTTTGATACTGGGAGCACTATCGTGCATTATATGGACCCTTACGCTGCAAACAACTATCAAATATGTTATTCTTACACTTAAAGCGGATAACAGGGGTGAGGGAGGCATTTTTAGTTTATATGCACTTGTGCGCCGGCAAAAAAAATGGCTTGTATTGCCGGCTATGATCGGCGGTGCATCTTTACTCGCCGATGGTATTATTACTCCACCTATCTCTGTTACCTCTGCAGTGGAAGGCTTGCAACAGTTGCCTTTTTTTGGCGGCGTGAGTACCAATACAATCATGGTCATTGTTATTGGAATTTTAAGCATATTATTCTTTTTACAACAATTTGGCACGGCTTCAATAGGAAAGCTTTTCGGTCCTATGATGCTTCTATGGTTTACTATGCTTGCAGTATTGGGGGCGTCTCATTTGCTGGATGATATTTTTATTTTCAAAGCAATAAATCCCTATTATGCCATTGAATTATTAACTGCTTATCCGAGCGGGTTCTGGATACTTGGCGCCGTTTTTCTTTGCACTACCGGCGCTGAAGCTTTATATTCAGACCTGGGGCATTGCGGAAGAGGAAATATCCGCTACTCGTGGATATTTGTAAAAACCTGTTTGATCCTTAATTATCTTGGCCAGGGTGCATGGATATTGGCAAATTATAAGGGGACACTTATTAGCCAGGCCATGATAGACGATGGCACCTTCAACGCCTTTTATGGCATTATGCCACACTGGTTCAAAATTTTTGGAATTATAATAGCAACTTCGGCGGCAGTTATCGCGAGCCAGGCATTGATATCAGGTTCGTTCACGCTTATTTCTGAAGCACTCCGTTTAAATCTCTGGCCAAAAATGAAGATCAATTATCCTACGGAAGAAAAGGGCCAGTTGTTTGTACCCGGAATTAATTTATTACTCTATTTGGGATGTACAGGTATCGTGCTCTTTTTTCAAAAATCAACCAACATGGAGGCGGCCTATGGCCTGGCTATAACAATCTGTATGATAAGTACCTCCATTCTGTTTTCAAATTTTCTTATCAGCAGGCGTGTATTTTCGTTTTGGATATATCTCTATCTCTTTGTGTACCTGGCCATAGAAATATCTTTTCTTACTGCTAATCTTCAAAAATTTCATCACGGTGGTTATGTAACCTTGATTATTGGGGGTGCACTGTTTTGTGTAATGTATGTTTGGTACAGGAGCCGAAGAATAAAAAACAGGTATATTGAATTTGTGCGTCTTGAACATTACATTCCTATGATACAGGAATTGAGCAACGACAGAACCGTGCCAAAGTACGCAACCCATCTTGTATATATGACCAGCGCAAATAATCCCAAGGAAATTGAACACAAGATCATTTATTCAATACTCAATAAAAAACCAAAACGTGCCGACATATACTGGTTTGTACATGTTGATACAATGGATGATCCTTACACCAGCGAATATATTGTTGAGCACATCATTCCAAATGACATTATTCGTGTAGAATTCAGGCTTGGTTTCAGGGTGCAGCAAAAAATTAATTTAATGTTCCGCAAGGTGGTGGAAGAACTGGTAAACAACAGGGAAGTAAATATTACCAGCAGGTACGAAAGCCTTGAGCGCAATAATGTTGTGGGAGATTTTCAATTTATAGTGATGGAAAAATACCTGTCCAATGATAATGAATTACCATTCTTTGAAAAAGTAATTATGCGGCTCCATTTCTGGCTTAAAGAGATCAGCCTTAGCGAAGAGAGAGGCTTTGGACTTGATCCCAGTTTTGTTACGGTGGAAAAATTTCCCCTGATTGTTTCTCCTGTGCCGCAAATTTCACTTCGCCGTGTGTTTGATGAACCGGTTGAAGAATAAAGCGAGATTTGTGAAAGTATGATCCGGGCTTGATCACTCCAGCTAACTTTTTTAAATTGATTTTAAAATACTTTTGGTCTTATTCTTCTACTTTTGTCATTCAAATCCGTTATGTATGAACCCGCAAAAAACTATAAAAGGCATTACCCTTATTTTAATCTCTTCCGCTTTATTTACGAACTGTAAATCACATGATGAAATAAAAAAAGAAACTATTACAAATTCCCCATCAGCCTATGCCGCGGACCCTGCAATTAAACAAGACAGCAGTAAACGATATATTTATTTAACTTTTGACGATGCTCCACAGCCCCCGGGTACTATGATTTGTAAAGATATTTTTACCAGGCAAGGTGTAAAAGCTACTTTCTTTGTTGTAGGGCTTAATCAAACAGACCTTAAACGTAAAAAAATTATTGACTCAATACGCAGCAGCTATCCGCAGTTCCTTATTGCAAACCACGGCTACTCGCACGGGTTTAAGAACGATTACAAAAGTTTTTACTCAAAACCTGACATTGCTATACAGGACTTTTTGAAAGAAGAAAAAGACATGAAAATTCCTGTAAAAATTATAAGGCTGCCCGGCAACAATGCATGGGCAGGAAAAGATGAAATGAAAGGACCAAAATCTGTAATGCCGGTTTGCAAACAACTCGATTCAATGGGTTACACCGTAATAGGATGGGATATAGAGTGGCGATTTAAAAATGGTCATGTACCTGTACAAAGCACAGATGAAGTAGTAAAAGAAGTAAACACAAAACTGGATGATAATTTAACCAATGAATCAAATACAGTTGTAATTCTCGCACACGACAGAATGTTTGCAAAGCCGCCCTATACTGATTCATTAAATAAATTTATCGCAACCTTAAAGCAGGATCCACGAAATGTATTTGAGACCATAGACCATTATCCACTGGTTCAAAAAAGTCATGGCAATTAAAAGAGAGCGTTTTTATTTTGCTCCGGAATTTTTCGTGGAATGATCATTCAAAAATTATATAAGCGCTTATATATTCAGATCCGGATATGCTCGGGATAATAGGTGTTATTTTAAATTCGCGTCCAAAAAGCTAAACAGGCGTTCTCTTATATTATCGGCATCAAACATTTCACCGTAATGAGGTGCATTCGGCACAACAATGAGTTGATTCTTTACACCTGCAAGTGTTAACCATGAGCTTAATATTTTTGATTGTGTATTAGGCACAGACTCATCTTTCTCACCCTGTACAATAAAGAATGGTGGATCGTTTTTATCAACATAAGTAACGGGACTTGCCCGTTTTGCAAGATCGGGGCGTTCTACCGGTAAAGCTCCTAACAATATAGATACCGGATTGTGTGAATTATTAATTGAAGTATCAGGATTACTGGCCAGCATGATAAAATCTGATGGTCCATAAAAATCAAGCACACATTTTATTTTAAAATGTGACGTCATACCCCGGGGATAAAATTCACTTACATTATTGTTGTTGGAGAGCGCCAGCAATGAGGCAAGATGACCACCTGCAGAAAAACCAATCAGCGCAATCCTGTTTTTGTCCAACTTATACTGTTCTGCATGTTGATACAAATATTCCAGAGCCTCGTTACAATCCTGTATTTGTGCCGGGAAAACAGCATCAGTGCTATACCTGTAATCAATTGATGCAAGAGCATAGCCACGCTCAATAAAACCTTTTACAGTGTTTTTCATATAGCTCATATCCGCATACTTGTCGTTCAACATCCACGCGCCGCCATGAATCCAGACAACAAGAGGTGTATTCATGCCAGCATTCGCTGGAAGATAAATATCAAATAAATGCTTTTTCAAGGTATCGTTTGCATAAGAAATATTGTTATGAATGATCGTGCCTTTTGGGAAAATATTTTGTACTGGTGAGTTTTGGGCGCTTGCATAATGTATAAAAAAAACCGGAGCAATAAATTGCAAAAAGGAGTGTAATACGTATTTCGTTTTCATGGCAGACAATGGTTCGTATTTAAGTAATAGATTAAAAATGATCTGTTGGTGTTAAAATTTTGTCCTTAAATATAATGGATTTATGTTCCAGGGAAAATTGTGAAAGAAGCTTAATAAGAATTGAAGCTATAGCAGTAGTAGCATTATGTTAATCGTCAGTGGTGAATGCATGCTCACAATCGACAACCCGCCATTCACCAAGGCATGGATTTAACAATTGAGCAAATCAGCCTAAGTGATCTTTACAGCTAATTATTCTTAACTTCCCGCGATCAATGAAAACAAAATTGCCATGCTGAAAAAAGCGCTGTTTTTCTTCTCCGTATTTCTTCTGAAGTTTTCTGTTTTTTCTCAAACTGTTAATCCCGACAAAGATTGGAAACTCGGCGTGCAATTATGGACTTTCAACACTTCTTCGTTTTATACTGCAATAAAAAAAGCTGACAGTTGCAAAATCAAATATGTAGAAGCCTTCCCGGGTCAATTGTTGAAGGAGGGGGGCAGGGCAGAATTCGGGCCTTCGTTATCTCCCGATGAAAGGAAAGCAGTAAAAGATTTTTTGCATAAGAAAGGCATTACCATAGTAGCTATTGGTGTTGTAGTTGCAAGAACCAAAGAGGAATGGAAACAATATTTTGAGTTTGCTGCTGATATGAAAATACCCGTTATCACCGCTGAGCCTGAATGGAACCAGTTAAATGATGTAAACCGTTTGGCGGGTGCATACGGGATACAAGTTGCTATACATGATCATCCGGTCCCAAACATTTACTGGCATCCTGATTCTGTTGTGCGGGCGATGAAGGGGCATGCCAGTATTGGCGTATGCGCAGATATTGGCCACTGGGCACGTAACGGGCTAAATGTTGTTGACTGCATAAAAAAGTGTGATGGAAAAATTTTGGTCGTGCATTTAAAAGATGTATCAGAATTCGGCAATGTGCAAACCCCTGATGTATTGCTTGGTGAAGGCGTTTGTAATATCCCTGCGGTGTTGCAGCAATTAAAAAAACAAGAGTTTAAAGGCATTTTTTCAATCGAGTATGAGGAGAATCCGGATAACAATGTAAAGGACATAAAGCAATATGTGCAATATTTTCATGAACAGGTGGGAAAGTTGAAGTGAGTAGAAATAGGATGTGAATGTTGGAGGTGCAAGTTTCAAGTTACATGTTTGCGAATCAAAAGCCGATGATAAAGAGTGGTAAACCGGAGGCTGGTTACCGGATGCAGAGAACATGAAGATGATTTGATTGTTGAATAATTGTTGAACTGTTGAATGAGTTGAAAGGTTGAATAATTTATTCTCAACTCAATCAACCATTCAACTCAATCAACCCATCAACTCAATCAACCAAACAACTTACTTGCTCACAATTACTTTATGCACTGCACCGGTAGTATTGTTCTTTAAATAATATATGCCGCCAGTCAATTGAGTAACATTTATTACACCATTTCCTTCAATTGTTTTTGTAAGTAAAATTTTTCCTGACTGGTCTGTTAAGGCAAGAATTACTTTGCCACTGGTTTGCACGTGCAGTATATTTTTTGCAGGATTGGGATAAACAAGGAACAAGTTCTTTTTATCCTGCTGCTGTATTATGTTTTCAGAAGAGGCAATAGCCGGTGTGCTTAGTGTAGCAGGCGCTGTGTATTTAATTGTATCGCTTTTAAGTGTAAGTTGAGTAGCGACTGAGTTGGTAACGGTTGTAAAATATCTACCGTTTTCTGAAGGATGAAAAACAGAATCTCCTTTGATAGTTGTATTACCGGCTTGCCCAACCTTAAACCATTTATAAGTATTATTTTTTAAAGTTCCTCCTGCCGAAACAGATAAAGTATTGCCATTTTGATGAACAGGAATGAGCGCCTGATGATTGTATATAGCAAATGGCTGTGATTGCGCAACTAACTGCATACCATTGTATGTGAAAAGATTATATGACAGATCGAATGTGTATAAAGACTGTGGAAGATTAGCGAGTCCGGCGGGAATTTTACCACTTAATTTGTTATGGCTTAGATTTAAGAACGAAAGATTTATAAGATTACCAAGTTCAGATGGAATAGTGCCGCTCAACTGATTATTGTTTAAATACAAAAAAACAAGATTTACAGGATTACCAATAGAGGAGGGAATGCTGCCACTCAACTGATTATTGCTTAGAAGTAATTCATAAAGATTACTAAGATTACCAATAGAAGCAGGGATGCTGCCACTTAATTTATTAGAAGATAACTCCATCCCTCCAAGATTTACAAGCTTACCAACAGACAATGGAATGCTGCCACTTAATTGATTATTAGTTAAACTCAAAAAGGAAAGATTTATAAGATTGCCAATAGAAGAGGGAATACTACCGCTCAACTGGTTACCGTCTAGTTCTAAATCGCTGAGATTTGCAAGCTTACCGAGTGAAGATGGAATGTTTCCGCTTAACTGGTTATTATATAAGATAAGATAGCGGAGATTTAAAAGATTGCCAAGAGAAGGGGGAATATTGCCGTTCAACCGATTTTCCTCTATTCCTAAATCGTTGAGATTTGAAAGATTACCAAGAGTAGATGGGATGCTGCCTGTTAATTGATTATGTGCTAAATACAATGAAACAAGGTTTACGAGGTTACCAAGAGAAGATGGAATGTGACTGCTCAACTGGTTAGTGCCTAAATTTAAATCGTTAAGATTTGAAAGATTGCCAAGAGATGAGGGAATGCTCCCGCTTAGCTGGTTATCAGACAAACCTAAGTAGTCGAGATTTGAAAGATTACCAAAAGAAGCCGGAATAATACCGTTTATCTGGTTTAAGTTTAAGTTTAGATAGTGAAGATTTGAAAGATTGCCAAGAGACGATGGGATGTGACCTTTTAGATTATTGCGATTCAAATCAATTTCTGTCACCCGTCTACCGGTTACGGTTATTCCATACCAGGTTCTTACCGGTTGGGCAGTTAACCAGTTACCATTGAACCTCCATGCAGAGCCGTTGGTACTATTGTATAAATCAACAAGGGCTAATGAATCCTGTTCATTGACGGGGACAACCTGGGCATAAGCGGCAGTATATATGATTGAGAAAAAAACAACTGCGGGAAATAAAAGGGTGGATTTAGTTTTCATAAAATTTGTTTTGATGCGGGTAAATTAAGTAGAATGTAATTTTTGGTATAAGAGTTTTATTTCTTTATTGTACTTCAAAATTAAAATATAAATAATGCACTTGTTACTGCATAATCATGTGGGGTATCATGTATATAAAATCACAAAGCTTAATACATCACTTTTTTGAAATAATCAATTCCTTGTTATTTTAATTTTAATGTCACGCATCAAATAAAGCTTTACAGCTCCTGTCATGAAAATTGATTTGCTATTGACAATAGATCACGTGTATTATTTTCTGAGTACGATTTTTTGCTGGCTTATACCTTCAGCAGTTTGTAAGCGGGCTATATATATTCCGGCTGCAAGTTTGCTCGCTTCTAACTTCACCTGGTGAAGCGCACCTTTTTCCGCTATTCCATTAAAGAGCGTTGACACCAGTTTACCATTCATGTCATAGATGATCAGCGTTGCGTGACCTGGTTGTGTAACGCTGAATGAAAGTGTAATATGGTCGGTGAACGGGTTAGGAAAAGCAACGAGTTTATCCTGCAACTGTTTTAGAGCAGATGCATCGGAACGCACACTGGTGTTTGCTGGTTGTGCAATGCAATCATTGCATGAGCCAAGATATGCTCCTTTTTGTATAAAACAGGCCGCGTTCTTCCTGCTCATACACATCGTTTTTCCATCGAAGCAAACCTCAACTTTGTCATCCTTCTTTTCACCACAGAGAAAACCTGGCAATGCTTCATAGAGCGCCTTTGCTACCGCGTAAGCATCAGCGCCATAATAATTCGTCATTACCGCGATGGTCATTTTTCTGTCCGGCTGGTAAAACATTACAGAACGATAACCCGGTGCCCTTCCATCATGCCCGACAAAATAATCGGTTGCGCTGATACGCGTTGTAACAAAAATGCCGTATCCAAGCCTGTCCCCGTCTTCATCCGGAGTGGGTGAAATAGAATTGAGCATGGTGTTGATTGTTGATTTGCTGGTAGCTCTCCCACTAAAAAGTGCATTACCCCACTCCGCAAGGTCTGCAATATTGGAAACGATACCACCACCGGTAAATGCCAGTGATACAATTGCGTCCATGGGAAATCGCGAGATATTGGTATAGGCATCCGGAAATGTAGGTTGCCCCGTCGCCTGGAAAATTGGGTTAAAGGCGCTGATATTATCATGCGGAGAGGCAAGATACCCGCGGCTTCCAATAGATTCCCGGCCTCCGAGAAACATTGAAGTAAGCCCGAGTTTATTAAAGAATCTTTTACGAAAATATTGCTCTACAGGCTTACCTGTTGCTGCTTCAATGATCGCACCGAGCAGGATATAATTGGTGCTTGAATACCTTCGTTCTGCACCGGGTGGTGCGATCTGGTGTATAAAGGAGAGCATTTCATACGGCGTCCAGATATGGGTTGGCTGCGCAGCAACAGCTATCTGCAAATCAATTTCATCGGTATAATTTGAGTAACCACTTTCATGCGCAAGCAATTGTCGTATGGTAACGTTGCTGTTAATATTTGGATTAACTGTATTTATCAACGGCAGGTACTTGCTTATCGGCTCTCCGAGTTTAAATACTCCTTCTTTTGCAAGTTCAAGTACCAGTGGTGCGGTAAAAGTTTTGGTAATGCTATACATGCGCGACAACGTATCCGGAGTAAATCGGGTGCCGCCTTGCAACAGATTGTTTTGCGCATCAATATTTCTCGCGGCAAAGCCCGCTGCTCCCTGCCAGTATGCCAAACCATCTACTTTTATGGCTGCAGTTACACCCCCTATATAAGGATTATCAGGATCCTTTTGAAATTGTTTAAGTATGTTTTGAAGTTTAGCCTGCGTCACAGGGGAAAAGCCCTGTGCAAAAGAAGCAATACCTGCGCATAGGAGAAAAATAAGGAGGCTTAAACGCCTGGTTAAATTGTGAAAATAAGTTTTCATAAATTTTGGTTTTAAAGTGAAAAAGGAGTGATAACATTTTGCATCACTATAAAATGGTGTCGCCAAACTAATACTGCTTTAACCATAAATCAATCTGTACTTAGCAGTTATCGGTTTGTATTTGGCAACAATATCTGATAGCTTTTTTAAGAGGTTATCAAATCAAAATCTCCAATTATTAATCAAATTGACATAACGATGCTTAACCAGACAGGTGATCTTTGATAAATGGCTTTTGTAAAAAACTATATTTTCTCAAACGAAGAAGCGCAGATATTGCAGGATAAAAATATTTAAGGTATATTAGGATATCAACCGTGCCGCATGCAAACCATCGAATTGCAAACTGCTTTTTTCAAACATTTGAAGGAGAAATTGTCAAACCAAAAATGAAATTGAAATTGCTCACTTCTTTAATTGGCCTTTTATGGTGCTGTGAGGATTTTTGCCAACTCCATGATAAAGAAACTGTGTTTCAGCCTCCGGTTTTCAAAGCTGTTAGCCATCCTTTTATGCCTACTATTACGTCGGAATATTTTTATTTTTCAAAAGATGGTTTGATGTGGTTTTCTACTGCAAACGGACTTTGCTCATTTGATGGTTCCGAAGTGGTGCAGTATTCAACGCAACAGGAGGCATATACATTGGGATTAAACAAGATCCGTGTTATAGCAGAAGACCGGGACAATAATCTGTATATAGGAGGGGATAACAGGCTCAGTT
>DATBFI010000679.1:0-8072 GCA_036558585.1 Chitinophagaceae bacterium | reverse complement strand
CAAAAGTGTCACTGTTCCATTGTGCATTTGCATATGCAATTGTACACAACAACATAAGCGTGGCGTATAGATTTTTCATAGCTTTTTTATTAGTAGAGGTTAATCATATGTACTCAATGAATAATTAAAGTGAGAAGGTTATGGATAGCCATAGTATTTGTGTTTCATAATAGCAGTTCTTTGGGTTAAAATGATGTGTAAAAGTAGTTAGATTTTATAATGACAATATATTTAAATCCTGATGCGCCGTCTTAAATTTATTATTTTAAAAACCTGTTGTCAATCCCATAAATTAGGTAGATTAACATATCACACCCCTGGCGGATGAATAAAAGAATATTCTTTATTCTGTGCTGATTGAACACTACAAGGGCATTTTCGTTTAAATTAATTTTACTGACATTGTTGTTGCTTGCAGGTGATGGACCGAGATAATCACAAAAAGATTTTACATTCGGCTTCATTTACCAAACTCTTTCATCAGCATTTATGCAGTGGGCTACACCCCAAATCAGAACAGTGAATGTAATGCGATACATAACACCTTTGCGTGAAGGCGGCTCGCTGCCCGCGATTGCAGAAGCAGATGATAATTTTATGTATGTGGTAAAGTTTCGCGGTGCAGGACAGGGTGTAAAAGCATTGATCGCAGAACTGGTTGCCGGTGAAATTGCACGGGCACTTGGATTAAAGGTCCCTGAAATTGTAATTGCTACCCTTGATGGAGCTTTCGGCCGAACAGAGCCGGATGAGGAGATCCAGGACCTGCTGAAAGCCAGTGTAGGTTTAAATCTTGCGCTTCATTATCTTTCCGGCGCAATTATGTTTGATCCCGTTATCACAACTGTTGATGCAACCCTTGCATCGAAAATTGTTTGGTTTGATTCCTTTGTAACCAATGTTGATCGCACTGCCCGCAATACAAATATGCTGATGTGGCATAAAGAATTATGGTTAATTGATCACGGCGCTTCACTCTATTTTCATCACACATGGCAGAGTTTTGAAGAACAGGCACGACGGCCTTTTACACAGGTAAAAGATCATGTACTGCTACCGCAGGCAAGTGAACTGGACAGGGTTGATGCTGCGTTCAGTTTGATCCTGACCACAGAAAGAATTCGCTCTATTGTTTCCCTAATTCCTGATGAATGGTTAGCCGATGACCTGTCACATGAATCTGCAGATGAAAAACGCGAGGTGTATATCCGGTTCTTAGAAACAAGACTTGCGGCATCTGAAATTTTTGTAAACGAAGCAAAACATGCAAGAGAAGCACTTATTTGAATATGCCGTTATCCGCGTTGTACCGCGCGTTGAGCGGGAAGAATTTCTCAACGTTGGAGTAATTCTTTATTGTGCTGATCAAAATTTTTTGCAAATAAAATTTGAGTTGAACAAAGAGAGACTTGTTGCTTTTTCAAATGACCTGGATATTGAAGAATTAGAAAAACGTCTTTTTGCCTTTAAGCAAATTTGTCAAGGTGCTGAAGATGGAGGACCTATTGGTAAACTTCCGCTTGCTTCACGTTTTCGCTGGCTTACGGCCACCCGAAGTACTGTGGTACAAATATCACCTGTTCACCCGGGTTTATGTGACGATGCTGGTGAAACACTGGAGAAACTTTATGGGGAATTGGTTAAGTAGATCTTCGTCTCACAAAAAGTTTATACATTTTGGTTTATTGTTCGAAAATGTAACACGACAACCAGAATTGCAAGTATATATTTAACCTGCGAAGTGATGAAACACAAACTTAAACTAACTACCGGCTTTGTCCTGATGCTCATGTTCAGTTTTTACAGCCATGCTCAATCTATAAACAGTGTAACCATTATTGATGCAACACACTACAGTAATGTATTTGGAGAAATAAGAAATTACCGGATATTTTTACCTCCCGGCTATTTTGACAATGCCAGAAGAAGATATCCTGTGATCTATTTTCTTCATGGCTGGTCTCAGCGCTATTTCGGAGATGGAGGGCAGGCCTATGCTGAATTTGATAAAGACGCTGAGAACAATGGTGATAACATTGCAAATTTTGTATCTGCTCATGAAGTTATTGTAGTCAAGTCTGACGGGTATAATCGTTCTCCTGATGAAGCATATTACCTGCGCCCGTACAATATAGGCCCGGTTGAAACTTTTCGCCAGTTTCCACTTTACTTTCCGGAACTCATTGGTTATATCGATAACCATTACCGCACCATTGCAGACAGGGAACACAGGGCCATCTCCGGTCTTTCCATGGGTGGTTTCATGACATTCTGGATCGGTGGAAAATATCCTGATTTATTTTCCGGGGCAGGAAATTTTTGCGGTTCAGCAGAATTCATGGTCGGCCCAAAAAATTTTCCTGTTGAATACCGCCATATTGATATGTATAAAAATTATGCAGGCATGAATGTTCGTCTCAATTACGGGGACAAAGATTTTATTCGCGGTTATCACCAGGACATGAACAGGGTCTGGCCACAGGTAATGGATAACTATGAGAGTAAAATTTATAATGCAGAACATTCAACGTGCGGGCTCGGTGAAATGTTTAATTTCTTTATGAAAACATTTGAGCATCCTCCTGCAAAACCACTCCGGTGGGATCATATTGATGTTTACCCTGAATTTTCAGTGTGGGATTACCATGTGAGTTCTGACAGAAACCTTCCCGGTTTTACGATCCTGGAAAACGTTGATAAAAAGGGCTTCAGGTGTTCTGTAAGAGAGTTTCTTCCAAATGGTGAATTAATGCCCTTTGTAAATATATCAGTAATAACTCCTCCCATATATGAAAAGAATACACTGTACCTGGTTAATGATGTTGACACAAGAAACTTTAAAACTTTCCGGGACACAATTCGAAGTGATAGTTCCGGCAAAATACAGATCCCGATCAATGGCAGCAGGCATGAAATCGGCATCAATAAAATAGATGATAAACCAAAACCAAATATTTGTATCGCTTTAGTTGAAATTGAGAATATGCCATGGGCTACAACCGGAAAAGATGTTGTTCTCTCAATAAAATTGCTTAACAAAGGACTGTCTGCAGGAAAGAATGTAAGCGCAAAATTATCGGCTACAAGAAGCAGTGCGAATGTGAAACAAAGCGAATCTGAATTTGGCGATATTCCTGTGAATGAAATGCAGGTTGGCAAAAATACATTTGTGTTCCATGTAGAAATTGACAGTATCGAGATTGCGAAATTTAAACTCGCCATAAGAGATGAGAACAAAAATGAATGGGTTGATTTTTTTGAAATACCGCTAAAGAAGGATGTACCTGAAATAAAAGATTTTGAAATAGCTGATGGAAAAATAGTAACAGTAGCGAAAGGAGGTACTGATACCGAAACAACTTTACTGGGTAATGGAAATGGTGATGGAATTGCAAACCCGGGTGAATCAATTGTGATACTGGTAAAGGACAAAGATAAATATTGGCGTACCAATTTATCTTTTTCGGACAAATATGTAAATCCGTTTGGGGTAAATATGCGGATGTCTGATAACTGGACTCCTTTTGACCATGTGGGCGCTTCAGCAAAATATTCTGTGCCCCTGGTATCTTCAGATTGTCCCGAAAATCACATCGTTGAAATTTTCGCAGAATACTGGCTCCCTGAATATCCGCTTCATATTATTAAACAAGGTCTCATTAAAATAGAAGTAAAAGGAAAAGATAAGACGCCTCCCACAATCAGTTGGGTACAGATCCATGGGGATAATATTATCCAGGCTAAAGTTTACGATGGTTCAAAAATTCAATCCGTTAAAGCAAAACTTATTTTAAAAGATGATTCTTCAAAGTCATTTGAAGTTGAATTAAAAGATGATGGCATTGCAGAAGATCGTGCCGGTAATGATAATGTATTCAGCAAAAAGATCCCTGAGCAAAAATTTGGCATTTACAGGGTGGTATTGGAGACGACAGATTCTTTTAATAATAAAATTTTGGAAGAAGCTTCCGAAACTTTTGTATTGCATTGACACGCCGCGTTAATTTGTTTGCTTTTTCATTTCAGAACATTTCATTCTTTATCTTCTCCGCTTGAATCGATAAGCTGTTATAAGGTTTGTCGCAATTAACCCTTTTGTTGTCGTTTTTACACAGCTTCAAACATCCCTCCTCAATATAGTTTTACACTATCAAAATTATTAGTCACACTATAAAAAAATTAACAATGAAAACGACAAAGATCACCTACTGGACTGCTACGATCATTATCTTTTTATTTGACGGATTGCTCCCCGCATTAACATCAAACACAGAACTTGCCAGGCAGGGAATTAGTCATTTGGGTTATCCCGATTATTTTAGAGTTATGCTTACCGTATTTAAAATAATAGGTGCTATTGTATTGATTTTGCCTGTAATAAAAGGCAGGTTTAAGGAATGGGCTTACGTGGGTTACGGTATCAATTTTATTTGTGCTGCTGCTTCGCATTGGGCAGTAGATGGTTTTAGAGGACAAACTGTTTTCCCGCTGGTTATATTTGCCATTTTGGTTGCATCATATATTTCCTACCATAAGATAAATGATAAAGCGCATGAACAGGTGTCCACAAGTAATTTAATCGTTTCCCAAAAAGGTTTTTAAGACACTTATTTTTGATTTTCAAGCTTTAATTTAATTAATTAAACCTGAGTGAAAGAAATTCTTGTGCAGTCAATAAGATATAACACATTACGCGAAGTTGCAAGCTTCGCTTTTTTATTTACCGATCATGATCAATTACAATTTTAATTCTATCTTTTTCCCTGTTTTAGTCGCCTCATAAATCGCGTCAATAATTTTTAAATCTTTGAGGGCTTCTTCACCATTCACAGGTACAAGGGGTTGTTTGCCCTGCAATATGATAGCAGACATTTCTTCCATCTGGACAGTTTGGTGCGTGATATGAGGCTGCGTCAATTCGCCTTTATGTGTACGCCCCATAATAGGACCATAACCGGTGGCAGGCATGAGTTCGGCAAATCCCTGTTCACCATTTAAGAAAAAGCGATCGAGGTTATTCATCTTATAAGTAGAAAGGCAAGATGCTACTGCACCACCGGGAAATCCAAGTTGAAACTGGATAGTTTCATCAACACCTTCTTTAAATTTTACCGGATCAGTTTTTGTTTCCTGTGCAGTTACCCAAACAGGTTCTTCACCGATCATATACCTCGAGCCATTTATGGAGTAAATTCCTATGTCCATCATAGCTCCTCCACCCGCTAGTTGTTTATTTAGTCTCCACTGAGCAGGATCACCAATTGTAAAACCACTCAATCCCTGGAAAAACAAAATTTTTCCAAACTCACCTGCTTTTCTCATGCGAATAATTTCAAGTGTCTTTGCTTCGAAATGCATACGGTATCCCACGAGCAATTTCACATTAGCTTTTCTGCAGGCATCGATCATTTCCTGGCCCTGTTTCGCATTCACAGCCATAGGTTTTTCACAAATAACATGCTTGCCTGCTTTTGCCACACGTATCACCTCATCGTGATGTAGTCCATTTGGGGTGATCACATATACTGCATCGATATCCGGGTTGTCTTTGATGTTATCAAAATTCTCGTAGTTATAACAGTTCTTCGCAGGTATATTATACTTGCCTTGCCAGGCTGTGATTTTATCAGGATGACCACTGATAACACCAACTAATTTAGCCATCTTACAATCGCGCATGGCCTCAGCTACGCGTGTTCCATAGCTGCCAAGTCCCATTATAGCAACGCGCAATACAGGACCATCATAAGGTTTGGTGTATTTTTTTGCTGATCCCGCTTGCGGTAAAAAAGGTATGGCAATAGTTGCAGCAGCCATTTTTTGTAAGAAGTCCCGGCGTGAATTCATAAAGGTGTTTTTATATTGAGTTAAACAAGAATTGAACGTGAACTTAGCAATTGCAAGTTATCACAAAAAATATTTCAGATCCCTGTTCATGCTTTTCTTTCAATGCGGAAAGAGGCAACAGGACCATGTTTAAATGAATCCTGTTACGCTGAACAAAAAATTAATGCTATATTCCTGAGGCCGGCCATCACTTTCTCAAATCATTTAAACGGTATCTGGCTGTGGATGTATCCAGGGCTGACGATAAATTCTTTGTAACAGTTTTGTTGCTTCCGAATCGCCCGGAATTTCCTTTTTAATGGGATCATAACTCAAAGGACGTTTCAATTGCATTGATAAATTAGCAAGTATGCAACTTGCAGTAGAGATATGGGCTTCCTCAATGTCGGCAACAGGTTTGATCCCTTTATCGATGGCATCAAGAAAGTTAAGCATGTGCAGGCGCATTGCCGGTGCTGCATTTAATTCAATATCTTTTTCCTTAAGATCCTCAGGATATTTTTCTTTTTCGTACACAACATCTTTATGTATTTTATCTCCCTTGCCTTCCGGGATAAAATCATATTGCATAGTGCTGCAACACAAGGTTCCCTTTTCACCATACAATTTGAAAGACCATGGATATTCCGGGTCAGATGCTGTACCCCAGGTCCTGTGTTGCCATACACAATTAAGCTCATCATATTCGAATATTGCGCTTTGGGTATCCGAAATATTGCTTTTGCCACCTTTATCAACATAAATACCACCTGTTGAACCAATGCGTTTTGGCCAGCCAAGTTTCAACATCCAGCGTACAGCGTCAAACATGTGGATGCACATATCACCCATAATACCATTGCCATATTCCATAAAAGTTCTCCACCATCTTACATGCGGCAATCCATCAAATGGTCGCAATGGTGCAGGCCCTGTCCACATCTCATAATCAAAAAAACCAGGCACAGCTTCTACGGGTGGATTGCCATTGGCACGCATGTGATAATAACAACACATTTCCACATACGAAATTTTACCCAACAGTCCTGCCTCTACAATATTTTTCTTTGCATCGATCAGGTGCGGAGTACTTCTTCTTTGAGTGCCCGCCTGCACTACCCTGTTATATTTTCGTGCTGCAGCTACCATTGCTTCACCTTCTGTCACGTCCACACTAATTGGCTTTTGCACGAATACATGGGCGCCTGCTTTTATTGCATCGATGGTTTGCAGCGCATGCCAGTGATCAGGAGTTCCAATAAGTACAATATCCAATTTATTTTCGGCTAACAGCTGACGGTAATCATTATAAAGAAGTGGCTTCTTTTTATTTTGTTGCCTTTGCACTACCAGGTCAGCCGCCTGCTGCAACTGGTGCTTATCAACGTCGCATAATGCTACTATCTCAACAGGCGCTACCTGCATTAACCGGAACAGATCGCTTTTACCATACCACCCCGTACCTATTAAAGCTACGCGACGGGTTGTTTCCAAATTAAACATGTTTATGCCACTGCTGTGAAGCGCAGTAAGAGCAAGTGTTGCTGATGTGCCTTTTATAAAACTTCGACGATTAAACTGGTTCATACTATAACGAATAATGGTGTTTCATATACTAAGTTAGCTTAAAGATAAGTGCCTTTAAATTTCATGTTTGAACATGCACGTTTTCAAGAACAAAATTGTGAATCATTCATAAAATATAATTTGACCTGGTCAAGTGAGAGATGATCCACTGCTGTAGCTGAGTAATTATTTTTGTTGTTTAAATTGCTTCTGACCGCTTTCACAAGGATTAAAAAACAAGACACCAAATCATACTTCATAATAGCATATAGAGAGATCATTGTTGCACTTACAGTTGATGATAATGAATGTGGCCGATTGCCATTGCCTGTTGCTTTAAATCATAACAATGATCGATGATAATAAGCAGCATAATAGAGCTGCTAAGTGTCTTTAAAATAGTAGAATATAACAAACCCCGCTGAGAATTTTCAGAAATCAAAAATTTAAAAATATGAAAAAGGAGAACACCATTTTCGGCTCCCTTTTTGGTGGGGGAAAGACGAATGAGCCATCCGGGCAGGAAAGGCCTACACCCATAGCATTAACTTCCTATTCGCAGCCACATGTTTTGCAACAAAAAATGCAGGAAGAAAAATTAACACACGGAGAAACGGTTACTGCTAATTTATCACCGGTTCGACTTGAAATGGACCATGGCCACATGATAATGTACTTTT
>DATBFI010000678.1:0-3496 GCA_036558585.1 Chitinophagaceae bacterium | reverse complement strand
AGGGTTTGATATAACCGATGGGTCGCCCTGCAGCACCTGCCGCATTTTACCAGTAGTTAAATCAACAACTAAAATGCCTCCTTCAGTTGAATTGGTAAGGTATGCAAAGTTTGATGCAACATCTACTCTTATATCATTGATGTAGCTTCCCTTGTCAGCAACATAGTTAAATTTGTAAATGCGTTCAACTTTATCCGTTGTTAAATTTATGTGCACCAGTTTATAATCATGCTGATACACGCCCTTTATGTAAGGCGAGGCAGGATCAACAACCCACATCCTGTTAGCATCATCTATATGAACCGCCTGTACGCACACCCATTTTTTACTTCCGTCCTCCCCTTTTTTCCAGCTATTCCAGTTTGCATTCGGATATGGTTTTGAAGTATGTAAAGAAGTCACCTCTACAACATTATCTTTATGCGGACCTTCCCACAAAGGATAATTTGTAAAGAGCCTCCCATTTTTAGAAACAGCTACACCTGTTAACTGGTAAAGCGAATCTTTGTACATCAACTCTAAAGGATCATCAGCTTTTGATGGAGCTGCCGATAAAAGATCTGTATTTGTTTTACCGGGCATTAAGTCGTCTTTCTTACAATTTGAGAAAAAAATAATTGTGATGGTAAAAAGAAATATAAAATGTTTCATAGCCAGGTTTTTAAAGCGGAATAATGAAATGTGTGGCTGTACAATACAGAAGTTCTTACAGTTAACTCCATGGATCAAGCACCACTTTCACGCAATTGTCTTCTTTATTTCTGAAAATTTTATATCCATGTTCCACCTGCGACAATGGCAAACGGTGCGTAATAATATCATCTAACTTTACCTTGCCTTCCGCTACATATGACATCAGCGTATCAATATATTTTTGGGCAGGCGCCTGGCCACCCTTTAATGTGATTCCTTTATCAAAAAATTGCCCTATGGGAAAATTATCATAAGTGGTTGGATACACACCCAGCACTGACACGATACCTCCGCGACGCACTGCGCTCATACATGCTTCCAAAACTTTTGGAGAACCTTTCTCAAAATTTACAGTAGCCTTTATGCGATCCCATACAGTTCTTTCGGGCTCAAAGCCTACGGCTTCCACACAAACATCTGCACCCCGATTGTTTGTAATGGAACGTATAAATTCTATCACATTTTTTCCATCTCCTCCCTCCCACAAAACGGTTTCAGAATTAGCTGCTTCTTTTGCTTTGGCAAGACGATAAGGTATCGTATCAACATTGATCACTCTTGCTGCACCACGTAACCATGCGCTTTTTGCAGCCATAATGCCCACAGGACCTGCGCCAAATATCATCACCGTTTCGCCGCCTTTTACTTCGCCCCAATCTATACCTGTATAACCTGTAGGAAAAATATCGGTGAGGAATAAAACCTGTTCATCTGTAAGATTTTCAGGAACTATTCTCGGCCCATAATCAGCATACGGCACACGCACATATTGTGCTTGTCCTCCATTGTATCCTCCATACAAATCTGTATATCCAAATAATGCGCCGCCCTTTTGTGTAAGTAATCCGCCTTCCGGGCCATAATGTTTTGGATTGCTGTTTTCGCATTGCCCTGGCAGGTCATGTTCACAAAAAAAGCAGTGACCACAGGCAATGGGAAAAGGTACTACCACCCGATCGCCACGCTTTAAATTTTTTACTTCCGAACCCGCCTCTTCTACAATCCCCATAAATTCATGACCCATTACCAACGGACGTAATTGCGGCAAGCTGCCCCTGTAAATATGCAGATCAGAACCGCAAATGGCGGTAGCCGTTACTTTAATAATGGCATCCCTGTTATCTTCAATTTTGGGATCATCAACATTTTCATATTTAATAAAACCGCCAACATGCACAACCGCTGCTTTCATAATTTTTTTTTTATTAGATGGATAAATATTTTATCTCCTACAGAAACTATGTTCCGAGAATGGCAACACGTTCTCCACGAAGCAGGAATTGAAATTCGCAACGTGAATCAGGTATTTAAAAAATTAGTAAACCATAGGGACTATTTTTTTTCCTGGCTCACTGGCTCTTGTTGTTTGCGCATCATTTCTGCAGCTGTGCTATCCGGCATTACATTACTCATAGCAACCTGCATTTTATTTTTAAATCCTGATACCACTTTATCGTTTCCTTTCATTAATGCTTCATAACCATCTTTTGCAACCTTTTCCGGATCAGCCAGTTTTCCTTCCTGCACAATTTTTGCATCCTGCATTTCTGCTTTATTAAAAAAATCTGTGTCGGTAGCACCAGGCAATAATGCAGTAACAATAACACCTTTGCCCTTCGCTTCATTATAGACAGCTTCAGTGAACGATTGAACAAAGGCTTTGGTGCCATGATAAACGGATTGAAATGGGCCGGGCGTTTTACTTGCTATTGAAGAAAGGTTTAAAATTTTTCCTTTGCCTCGTGCTACCATATCCTTCAAAAATTGTTTGGTGAGCACGACAAGGCTTGAAATATTCAATTGAATAATTGCTAACTCACGACGGATATCCGTATCAACAAATTCTCCATATTGTCCCTGTCCTGCATCATTTACCAGCACATCTACCTGGATCCCTTTTGAAATAATTTCATCATAGAGGGCAAAAGCATTTTCAGGATCAAAAAGATCTTTTGAAATTTTTACAACGTCAATTTCATATTGCTGTTCAAAACCCGCTGCAGTATTATTTAATTCTTCTTCACTTCTTGCTACAATTACAAGATTGTATCCGTCCTGTGCAAAAAGTTTTGCCAATTCATATCCGATGCCGCTTGTTGCTCCCGTAATAAGCGCATAACCGTTTTGATTGTTATTCGTCTTTAACATAGAATCAATTTTTAAAATGGTAAAATGATTTAATAAAAAGAAAAATAGATTGTATCCTTTGTTGTAATATTTATTTTTTGATTGAACTAAAATTTTTCATTTCAAGTATTTAAAGGTGTCGGGACCTTGAAGTGCCAGACACGTGCCTTTCTGCTTGGCAGAACTACTTCAGTAAGGTGTGCTGACACGCTCGTAAAAATATTTGGATCTATTATTAAAAGCATTCTTCAAATCTGATGCCGCAAGTGCTTCTGCATTTTGCATCGTTAGGTGGAAGATTATTCAATTATTATACCTCGCTGATTGTTTAAAATTTGGTAGTAAGAACAGCAATTTATTAAGCAAGCAGAGCTGTATGAGAAAAAAGGGTAGCACTTAAATAAGAGGCTTGAGGAATTTAGTGCCCGTTCTATAATAGTAATTTCAATAAATATGATAAACCCATGATAATTTTATCTTAGCAAAGAGTATGTATAGCATATCGATAGATGCTTTTTTGATATAAAATAATTTTGATAATCGGGATATTATAATAACATCCTCTTCAAGGGTTGAACATTTAATATACTTGCTTGATTTTACGAATCTTATATTCAATTTTCAATAATGAATTTGCAAACCAATTTATATTTTATTGCTATCATACCCCCTGGAG
>DATBFI010000677.1:0-8114 GCA_036558585.1 Chitinophagaceae bacterium | reverse complement strand
CCTGGAAATATTTTGTATAATAGCAGACCTAAACTTTTCCGCATGATTTTTAACAATAAAAGGAAAAGATATATCGACGAAATCGGTGAATAAAAATCCACTCTTTTTTCTACTTTTTGAAATAAAACCTCTAATAGCCTTTCGCATCGAGTCGTCAAAAATTAAAAGATAAAAGAAAACTATACAGTATCCATAAAGCTTCTTTCCACTTTATTAAACAGCAGCACACCACACAACAATGCAACAGCTGTAAACAAGGTACTGTAATAAAAGAAATATATATCAAAAGTACCTTGTCCCAATACTGCATACCGGAAACCCTCGACTAAGGGAGATAGAGGGTTCCAGCGAATAAAGTTGGTATATTTTGATTGCTCCAGAAAAGAAAGCGGGTAGGCTACCGGTGTGATATACATTAATAACTGAACTCCAAATGAAATTAATATTCCAAGGTCCCGGTATTTGGTCGTTAAAGATGAGATAATGATACCAAGTCCAAGCCCTATAGCCGCCATTATGATTACAATAACGGGTATCAGTAAATTATGCCAGCCTGCATGAACAGTGTATATTTTCGCAAATGCATAATATAATATCATGGCAAGCAGCAGGCAAAACTGTATGCCAAACTTTATTATATTGGAAACAACCGTCGATAATGGCAACACTAATCTTGGAAAATAAACTTTGCCAAAAATTCCCGCATTTGCTACAAACGTATTTGATGTGCTGTTTAAACAGGCAGCAAAATAATTCCAGATGGTGATACTGCTCATGTAAAACAATAAAGGTGGTAACCGGTCTGTCGGAATCTTTGCAATTTTATTGAATACAAGAATAAAAAGAACAGTAGTGAATACTGGCTGTATAATATACCATAAAGGTCCTAAAATAGTTTGACGATACTGTGCTGCAAAATCGCGTTTCACAAACAAAAAAAGCAGATCCCGGTAACGCCATACTTCCTTTAGATGAAGATCGAAAAGATGATTTTTAGGAGTTATTACTTCTGACCATTCATTACCAGTTTGTGTATGATAATTCAATTGGCCATTTGTTAGTTTACCTTCCGATATCAAACTGTTGCTCACATCCATGAACTGGGCATTCCTTAAAAAGTGCTCTTATACTTTTTTGTTAGTATCCTGATCCCTTTATAAATCTTTGAATGAATCCTTATGTCTTTAGAAGTCTGCTTTAAGCCTTTACCAATTCTTTTTAACAAGAAAACCGGATAAGGAAGAGAAAAAGTTGCTTCCGTTTCTCCCGTAATCAATTGCTTTGCCGCTTCTTCTATAGTTGCTCTTTTTATTTTTGTTGTTCTGTTAAAAGGCTTCGCGTATACATAAAAGCCAGGTACATCATATAAAATCGAATATCCTTTCTTAAGAATCGCGAGACTCCATATTTTATCTTCACTTGCAAAAACCTGCTCATTAAAACCAACTTCTTCACAATAGGATTTTCTAACAGCAGCGCAGTGATTCACAATAAAGTTTTTCCAATTGTCAAGTACAAAATTTGAACTGTCAGAATATATGAGTTGTTGCGGTCCGTTCTGAATCCCATCCACAACCTGTTCCGGTGAAACCGCATGAACAAAACGCAAGCCCGCAACCTTTAAATCATCAAAATATTGTGGGATATTTTGTAAAAAAAATTCATTCAGCAAGATCACGTGAGCACTTAATATAAGAATAATCTCTCCCTGACATTTTTTAATACCATAATTTAATGCATGACCAAATGTGAATGCAGCTCTTTTCAATGTAAAAACTTTGCACCCCATTTGTTTTGCTATCTCAACAGAATTATCATCCGATTCATTATCTATCACCACTACTTCATGTTCGAAATCTGTGCATTGTCTTTTTAAGGAGCATAAAGTTTGCTCAAGTTGCTTGCCTTCATTGAGGTTTCTTATGAGAACAGACAGTTGCAAGTGTAAAGTAAAATTAGGAGTCAAAAAATTTGCTCACACTCTTGAAAAATTTAATTTCCGGATAGAATGTAAGGGGTCGAAGTTTCCTCGTATGCATTTTTTTTAAACAATTACTTCCTTTCCCGGCGCCTCCTTAAACGCCTTTTGTTTTCTTGTTTGCCAGAATGAATCTTCGTTTACAATCGAGCAGAAAAGACTGGCACTGTTACCTTCACCAAAATGATTTTGCAGAGGCACTTTTTTCTGATGCAGCGCTTTTTGAATACCTTTTATAATTTCATTTTTCGAATAACCCGAGTGAATAATATCTCTATTTTTCGTTCTTCCGTTCTGTCTTGTTCCAACATTGATAGTAGGTACACCGTAATATGGCGCTTCCCTGATGCCGGCACTTGAATTGCCAATGATGAATGATGCATTTCTTAACAACGTAAGAAAATATTCAAACCGTACAGATGGGAAAATTTTGAAGTTCGAATATTGCTGGCTTTTTTTTATAAAACGCATTATTATACCAGAACCTTTATCATTGTTTGGATAAATCATAACATAATTAAGATCTGATTCAAACAAAGCCTGAAAATAATTTTTTGCATATTCCTGCATCAAATCAAACTCTGTTGTTACCGGGTGAAAGATTGACAAAGCATAGTTGTTAAATTCTATATTGTAATATTTTTTTACTATATCAAGCTGGGGCAGATTTTCGGAAAGCATAACATCCATGTCTGGTGAACCAATCACGTAAATGCTTTCATTGAGCTCTCCCATTTGCCTCAATCTCTGTGCGGCTTCTGTATTTGCAACAAAATGTGTATGGCTCAATTTAGACACCGCGTGGCGAATCAGTTCATCAACCGTTCCCGATAATTCACCACCTTCAATGTGTGCAACCAAAATATTATTTAATGCGCCAACAGTAGCTCCTGCCAATGCTTCAATCCTGTCACCATGTACAACAATTAGATCGGGCTCAATCATTCTCACATAATTCGCAAAGCCCTCAATGGTTCTCGACAAAGTAATGTCCATGAGAGATTCGCTATCATGGTTGATATATTTATAAATATTATCGTACTCACATTTTTCAATTTCATGCACAGTGTAACCGTACTTGTTATCCATATGCATGCCGGTAGCAAAAATGTGCACATCAAATTGTTTGCTGGTCTTTAATATTTCTATCAAAGATTTTAGCTTTCCAAAATCTGCCCGTGTGCCTGTTAAAAAAACAATTTTTCTTATTTGCATGTTTTAAAACCCGATGGGCTATCCCCGCAGGCAGGTGCAGGAAGTGTTAAGTATTCTTATGATTCTTTTATGATGCATTCTTCTTTCCAAAATCATCAGCAAATTTTCAATTGTCTCCTACGCCCTCAATTCATCGGGGAGGGGGACAATGTCCTCATACATCACCTGCACATCCTGCTCCAGGTCTTTTGCAGCAATTTTTCCAAGGATATTTGCATATTCTTCTGCACAAATTCCTCCTTTGCCCGGTCGCTTTACCCAAATATTTTCTTTTGTAAATACTTCACCTTTTTTAACCGGTTGAATAGTGCAAATACTTGCAAATGCAAAATCAATTGTTACCTGTTCTTCCTTAGCAGCAATTTTAGACCCTCCGCGTTGTTGTGCAATAATTTTACATCCATCGATTAGTTCTTTACATGCCTGTACGTCCATAGAACAAACAATATCGGGACCGGTGCGTGCTTTATGATCTGTAAAATGTCGTTCAAGAATGGAAGCACCTAATGCAACAGCTCCAAAACAGGCATGATTGGTAAGAGTATGATCAGACAACCCAATTACTGCATCAGGAAAAGCATCTTGCAATTCTGCCATTGCGTGCAAACGCACCAGGTGATTGGGAGTAGGGTATAAATTGGTTGTATGAAGCAATGCAAAAGATATGCGATGTTTACGTAAAATATTTACAGCTTTTGAAATACTTTCAATCGTGTTCATGCCTGTGCTTAAAATAACAGGCTTCCCGAAAGAAGCAATATGTTCAACCAGCGGATAATTATTACATTCTCCGCTTCCGATCTTATAGGCAGGTACATTCCACTTCTGTAAACGATTAGCGGCAGCACGGCTAAAAGGTGTGCTGATAAAAATAATGCCTTTACTTTCAACATATTTCTTCAGCTCCAATTCCTCCTCTTCACTTAAGGCGCAGCGCCGCATGATATCATAAATACTAACGTCAGCATTTCCCGGGATAACTTTTTTTGCAGCACTACTCATTTCGTCTTCCACAATGTGTGTCTGATGTTTTACGATTTCAACACCGGCCAATGCAGCCGCATCTACCATTTCTTTAGCTGTTTGCAGAGAACCTTCGTGATTAATACCTATCTCAGCAATTACAAGCGGTTCGTAATCGTAGCCGATTTTACGACCTGCTATTTCTATAAAAGGATTCATTTCTTTTGTAAGACGTGAAATGTGAGACGGGAAATTTTATGAGATGCTTAATTTATTTACAACAGCAGAAGAGTGCGACGCAAGAGACGATGCAGTATGTACAAAAGTTTGGCTAATAAAAATTTACTAAACATTCCTCCTTCCACATTACCATGCAGTCCATCCGCCATCTACAACAAGATTATGCCCAACAACATGACTGCTGGCATCACTTGCCAGATAAACTACTGCACCCTGCAATTCATTTTTGTTGCTCATGCGGCCAATAGGATTAAGTTGCTGAAACCTCTCTAAAAATAAATTTTGATGACCATTGAAAATACCTCCAGGCGTTAATGCATTTACACGAACTCCCTTATCGGCCCACAATGTTGCAAGATATTTTGTTAAACCAATAACACCATGCTTGCTGACTGAATAAGCAACAGGTTGCGTAATACCGGTACCCGGATAGATGCGGTGGTTCGGGCTTACCACGCCATACAGTGAAGCCATGTTGATGATAGCGCCCTTGCCTTGCTGCAGCATTTGTTTGCCAATAACCTGGCAACCAAGAAATGCTCCGGTGAGATTTACATTTATGATAGCATTCCAGTCCTCAAGTGGAAAATTTTCAAAAGATGCATCGAAGCTGGTGCTTTTGCTCTGATTTGTGAATCCTGCATTATTGATAAGAATATCCACTTTACCAAATGCATTTACCACTTCATGCAACAATTTGTTCCAGCTATCGGAGGAAGTAACGTCGCAATATTTCGAAGCCGCACTAATCTTGTTGGAAGAAAGTTTTGCAACAGCTTCGTCGCATTTTTCTTTATTCACATCAGCCAATATAACTATTGCCCCGTGAAGACCCAGTCCTATCGCATGTTCAGTGGCGAGTAAACCGGCTCCGCCTGTTATTATTGCAATCTTTCCTGTTAAATCAAACAAATCACTCATTGTTTAAAAATCAAGAGATTTCTTTTCTTCCCGCATCAAAAATTCAACCATTTTAAAATCAAGTTCGGTATCGATGTCAACTGCTCGGCTACGCGGTATGGGATATATCTTGCATTTTGCGTTGCTCCAGTGACTATGTGCATATAATGCTTGTTTTTTTATAACATAGGCGGCAGGCGTCAAACTATATACTGTTGGCGCATCCTGGCGACGAACGATTGGCTTACCGGGTTGTTTTACAATACGTGCAAATCCACTCTCAGTTGTTTCCATCATATTAAAATAAGGATTGCGCTCCGGCTCATATCCAGTGATAATTACATCTGTATCCTCGTTATTTAAAGCAAGCTGAATGGCGCCATCAATATCATCCCTTATTTTTAGCGGCACTGTAACATCCATATCAACGAGATAATCAACATTCACGTGGTGCTGTTGCTCATATACTTTAACAGCGTGAATAAAGACATGCCATTTTGAAGAAATATCTGTTGCAAGTTCTGCCGGACGCTGAATAATTTCTTTTATGCCAAACTGGGTTGCTGCGCTTTCAATTTCTTTACTGTCTGTTGAAACAATCACATCATTAAGCAACTTGCACTCATGAGCAGTTTCAATAGTGTAAGCAATTAAAGGTTTGCCATGCAGGAGTTTTATATTTTTATTCTTCAACCCTTTTGATCCTCCCCTGCAGCATATTGTTCCAAGAATAAACATTTAACAGCTTGTTCTTAACTTGCGATTATCTCTTATTAAAACGCAGAATCGGAGCGAGCGACAGAATAAAATAAAGCTTTCATTGTGTCTCCTCAACATTCTGTTCTTGTTTATACTGACCATTCACAGACCATTTACTCAGGCTAACAACACAGTTATTTTCAGCGGCTTGTTTTGCTGCAAGAATAATTTTTAAACTTTGCATCGCTTCGTGAACATTTGTTAGACGCTCGTCACCCGGACATTCTAAAAATGTTTTGACAATACTTATAAACTTGTCGTTACGACTAAATGCTTTATAAGAAAATTCTTCCTGCGTTTGCGTATTCGTTACTGTTACTTTTTGCTCCGCCATATCCCAGTTAACAGTGCCTTTTGTTCCCGTGAAAATGCAAAATCGCCTGAGCTGGGGTTGCCAGTAATCGAGATGTATTGTGGCCATAGTGCCGCCTGAGAACTTCAATAATATCTCAGCAGCTTCTTCGGTTTCAATCTCAAGTTCACCCGTATTTATATAACTGCATGCTACAGATTCAACATCGCCAAGCAACCAATACAAGTAATCAACTTCATGGATCAGATCAAGCATTACACCCCCGCCGGTTTCTTTTTTTGCGCTCATTCCATGCCGATAATCTTCATACGGCCGCCACTGCGACAAATGCTGCCCAACAAAAGCGTTGGCTGAAATCACCTGACCAATAGCTTTTTGTTGCAGCAATTCTCTCACTTTTTGCAAGCCTGGTTCAAAATGAAGATCATAACCAACAACGATGTTCGGGGAATATGAATTTGCCAGTTTTAAAACTTTATCTAAACAAGCAAACGAATTACTTAAGGGTTTTTCTATATAAATAAATTGAATCCTTTTTTGTAAAAGTTCTATTAATTGTTTGGTGTGGCAGGCAGTGGGTGTACAAACAAAAGCTGCATCAAAATTTTTATTCATTAATGCGTCTTCCGTAGTTGGGTACACACTGTTATTGTTGAATTCATTCGGTAAAACCCCATTTCTGCTAACAACGGTAATATCTTTCCAGCCAATATTCAACAAGTTCCGTAAATGACGTTTACCAATTGAGCCCGCACCGATCAATAATATTTTCAAATGTTGCGTTGAATTTGATGAACAACATATTCTGCCGGAAACTCTACTATCATTACCTGTTGCAAACTTTCCAGTTTAACATATACTTTTTTGGGAACGTGACGTAATACCGTTCCAGTATTATCCATAAATACCCCGTGCTTGATGATCACCTTATCATTCTCCTTAAATGTTTCTAAAGATTGTACACTAATATTTGCTTTTTCTTCCAACAGGTATGATTTGATCAATTCTATTTCCTCATCTCTTATTACCGCAGGTTTGTTCAAATAATGAACAAAATTTAACGCTCCATCAGTTTGCAATACCGTTAAACGTTCATCCTCAGTGATATGAACAAAAACGTAGGATTTAAATAAAGGATCATAAATTATTTTTTTGCGATCGCTCCACTGACGTTCTACTTTTTGAACAGGACACCAACTTTCAATTCCTTTTTGCAGGAGAATATTATCAACTTTTTTCTCCCATCTTGGTTTTGTGTACAAAGCGTACCATTTTTTTATTCTCTCGTTCATACAGCTCCGCCTCCTCACTCACATAATGAATGAAAAGATTTAATAAAAATTATCTCATTTCCCATATAACAATTGCACTTAAGTGTAGTTTCGTACCCACTCTAAAGTGCCCATTTGTTATATGCCCTTTTTTCCCGTGCGTAAAGAAAACCTTTTGCGTTCAGGACGCAATTCGTCCTCCGTATAATAGCCAGATCCATTGCCGTAACTATGACTATAACTATATCCATATCCATAGCCATAACCATAACCGTATCCATAGCCATACCCGGCAATTCTCTTTTCCTTTACCCCGTTTACAACGATATTCAGCCGGTTCATCTTTTGCTCCACACTTAACTTTTCAACAAATTTGATGGTTGTCTTATGCGTATATTTATGCCGTAATATGAATAGTGTTATATCTGCAAATTTGCTTACAAGAAACGCATCTGCAACCAACCCGACAGGTGAA
>DATBFI010000676.1:0-8463 GCA_036558585.1 Chitinophagaceae bacterium | reverse complement strand
TTTCTGCAACCTTGTTTACAAAAGTTAAAAGAGAACCCATTCCAAGTGCAGGATATTTGGAGCCGCCGTGAGTTGAATACATTTTTACTTCCGGTGCATATGCCGCGAATTTTTTATCCAATGCAGCACAGCTATCACAGCGACAGTAATTCACATTATCATTCTGGCTAACCGACCAGTAGATTGCTTCAGGGTTTTTATCCATTGCTGCCTTCAGGTTTTTACAAACGATCTCCAGCACATCCGGATTACTTAAGCATAACTGAGCTTCAGGTTGCAAACTTGCTCCATCCCAGGAGGGAACAGTGCCCGAATGACGTGTACCATCATAAAAGCTAAAATATTCAGGATGAGATTCTCCATACTCCTGCGGACTTAACAAGCTGCCAAAAGTGTGTACCCAATATCCCCATTCACTTTTGTCCGGACCTACATGTGAATCTAACTTATGCCAAAGCTGGTATTCAGGATCTGTAGCGTCCCTGTAAAAATTTTCGCGATAGCTAAAAGCCGGCAACTGCATATCGTCGATTACATGCAAAACGATCTTTTTTCTTTTGGGCACATAAGTTACTTTTGATGAATACTTACGGCAACCCAGATATTTTTCGAGAAAGGTATATACTCCATACAAAATGCCTTTATCGGTGCCTCCTGTAATAACCAGGCTTTTACTATAGGTTTTAATAAATAAACCGTCTTTACCAAGCTTTTCTTTTGGAATATCATTCAACTTCGGTCTGTTTACATTGCCTATTAAAATTTCGACATCTTTATGGGTAGCACTGTCGCCATCAATTAATAACCTGGCACCTGAAATCCTTTCAATATAATCCTGCAAAACTTTAGCAGCCTGTATTTCTGTAACTGTAGGCCGTTCAGGAAGAATGATTACACTTTTTGCAATACCCTTCTTTGCCAGAATTAATGTTTGTGCTTCCGCTGCTTGAATTGTCCCCAGAAAAAAAAGGGGAATTGTAATTGCAAGTATTTTTTTCATATCTGCAAACTGGAGAAATTTTGATTGAATTAGCAAGTATTCAATTTAAAGTTAAACTTTTCATGTGCAGAGCTTAATTCTTTTATACCGTTATCAAAACATACCATTTTCATTTATTGTGTCGACGGGGACAGGCTGTCCAAAATCTTTAAGCTCAATAATTCAAAATGGAAAATATCGGTACTGCTGCTCCCATGTCGTTTGAGTTTTGTCTAAAAAAAGAAAGAACAGCAAGTAAATCTCTCCATTTCAACAATGCTCTTTGGAGGTCTAACACTTATCCGGTTTTTAGCTGCCTCTCACATGCTGTCATTAAGGCGCGGCACCTTATTTAGGGATTACCTGTCCGTTGCCGGAAATATTTGTAGTGATCACAGGGGCGCCATGATAATATACGTTTCCACTGCCATTGATGACTACATTAAGCTTTTCACTGACGCTTATCTCAATATTGCCATCACCAGATATTTTTACATTTGCTTCTTTTGATTGAAAACCCAACGCCAATATATTCCCATTACCGCTAATTTCACCATCAAACTTATCTGCACTACCCTTTTCAACACTTATGTTTGCTGAGCCATTGAGGCTTGCCTTCAGATGATCGCTTCCTGTGATTTCACCGGTTATTTTCATATTACCTGAACCGTTCGTTTGAGCATAATCCAATGCAGGCAGAGTAATATAAACCTCAGTATTGTCATTGCTAACGTTTACATCATCTTTATAACCTACCTGCAGCACTCCGTTTACAACATTTGTTTCAAGATAAGGTAATAAGTTTCCGTAACCTTTTACACTCACTGTAAAACCGGTATCAAGAGTAATAAATGCTTTAGTTGAGCCGTTTACAACAACACCTGTAAAGCCTGTAACACTCCTTTCCTGCGAAGTAACATTTCCACTTCCCGTAATTTCATCTTTATTGCAAGCGACCACAAGGACAGCAAATGATAACAGAAATATTTTTTTCATGTTCATAAAAAGTTTTATGAAAGTACGCGAAAGGTAAAGGAATGTTACATTTCTCCTTTGGAACCAAGCTCAAGATCCTATGCGTTATTGAGTGTATCATGCCACAGCAAAAAACCTTCCACAGAACTGGTACACTATCATTTCCAACAATTTGACTTACCTAGAAATGAAGTTGTTTTTGAGAACATTAAAAATACCTCCAATAAGATGAAACTGACAAAAGAAATTCTCTATATCAACTTTTTATAATTGAGACCTCCGCACACCATTCTTTGCAGATACTTAAATTGTATTGCGGATTACTATGAATATCTATGGCACTCTGAGACAATTTTCACTTAAGAATTAAGTGTACAGTGCTTTGATTACGGATTTGTAATGTTTAATCCTAATAGTTTTCACCTCCAAAACTCCACCAAGTGAAAATTTCATCCGGGATATAGAATCTTTTACTACTCACATCTTTGAAAATCAATCATACTGGCCGTGGCTGCATCTTTGGGAGTTATTTATGGTAATGTACTCCTTGGGAATCCAAATCCCAAAACCGAGGCGGCCTTATTTTAGGCTGCCTTTTTCAATTCAGATCTTTCTCAAAGCACAGGCTGTTATCAATTTTAGCATACTGTCCATAGTTCTGAATAAGTTTGTATCCCTTTTTTTTGTAAAGCTCAATGGCTTCCGGTTGTCTTTTTCCAGTTTCTAATATGCATTTTTCATAGCACAATTCAGTTGCCCATATTTCTAACTCACTCAAAATTTTAGTGGCAATCCCTTTTCCCCTGCTTTCCGGGGAGGTGTACATTCGTTTAATTTCCGCAGTATTCGAAGTGTATTCTTTTATCGCACCACAAGCCACAGGTTTATCATTCTCATACGCAACAACCACGTGTCTGATCTTGTCAATTGTATTGAATTGAGCATAAAATGAGTGATCATTCCCGTCTTTCTCTGCTAAATAAGCGTCAAGATGTTTGACAAGTTCAATAAAGTCCACGTTGTCCGAGTCAGTTCTTATTATTTTAATCATTTCAGTTACAAATGACCATGCACCTTCAAAAATTGTTGTTTTGGGGATGGTATCCTTTATTGAAAAGCATTGTATAAATTTGGGTTAAAAGCCAACTTAGCTCAGCCGGTAGAGCAGTACATTCGTAATGTACGGGTCGTCAGTTCGATTCTGATAGTTGGCTCAAAAGTTAATCGTATACTCGCCTTCTTCCCCATATGAAAAGCAGATCAAGATATTTAGCACCACAATTGCCTTAATTGTATAAAGGATCTACTTCCATCTCTGCTATATTGCTGTCTTTGTAATTTTTTATTTCGTTGTATAATGTATCTCTTTCAACAGGTTCCCTTCTTACCTGTTTTATTAATGAAACTAGTTGGGTTGTGGAAAGAGCCGGTGTTTGTTCTTCACTACCTGCCATTGAATAAATTTTTGTGGTATCATCTATAGTGCCATCCAGATCATTTACACCGAATGATAAGGCCAGCTGTGCATTTTGCCGACCGAGCATTGGCCAGTAAGCTTTAAGGTGAGGGAAATTATCGAGATACAATCTTGCTACTGCGTATATCTTCATATCTTCAACTACAGAGCTTTCAGGAATGTGACTCATATCATTATCCTTATTACGAAACTTAAGTGGAATAAATGTGTTAAAACCACCTGTTTCGTCCTGCAGTTGACGCAACCTTTCCATATGGTCTATGCGGTGCCAATATTTTTCAATATGGCCAAACAACATTGTTGCATTACTGTGCATCCCTAACTTATGTGCAGTTTTATGAATGGTTAACCAGTCATCAGCATTTACCTTATCACCACATATGTCTTCACGAATTTCAGAATGAAAAATTTCTGCTCCGCCGCCGGGCAGAGAAGCAAGCCCTGCGTTGTGTAATAATTTCAAACCCTCTTCAGCAGAGAGTTTTGCTTTGCGAAACATATAATCAAGTTCAACCGCCGTAAAACCTTTAACATGCAAACCGGGACGGTGCTGTTTTATTTTTTGAATAAGCTCAGCAAAAAAATAAAGGTTCATTTTTGGATGAACACCCCCTACGATATGTACTTCCGTAATTGGTTTGCCATCATAGCTTTTTACGATGTTGATCATTTGATCGATACTCAATTCCCAGCCTTCTTCACGATGTGCATACAATCTTGAATAGGAACAGAACTTACAGGCAAACACACATACATTGGTGGGCTCTATATGAAAATTTCTGTTGAAAAAAGTTTTATTTCCGTGCATTTGTTCACGCTTCCAATTGGCAAGACTTCCGAGATAAGCAAGAGAACCTTTCTCAAAAAGCATTACACCTTCACCAAAATCAATCCGTTGGTTATTTAAAATCTTTTCGCCTATTTTGGTTAAGGCAACATCTCCACTCAAATTTATTATCTGTTGCAGATTAAAATTCATTGCTCTATTTTGAATTTGCAAAGTTATTATTCAAAATACTACCGGGCAAAAAGAAAGCTTCCTTTACAGGGAAGCTTCAACAGGAATTATTAACAATTTTTTACTTTTTTTCGGTGCAATTTTTTTGACATATACTGATAGAAATAATTCTCTCACTATCTAAACTCAGGCAGTTTGTACATGCACATTATGTATATTTTTTTCAGGAACAACTTGTGCAATTTTTGCAAGACAGAAGGAACTGATGGCCATTACCAAATCTCGTACAGCAACATCAAAAAACCTTCCGCTTGCAATAAGATTCAACGCAATACAAATAAGCCATGCCATTACTATATATGCACCTACAGAAGGTTTTAAAAGCACAATTATTCCTGCAATAATCTCAATTACGCCAACTATCATCATAAATATGTGGCCACTTACAGGAAGGATATTTACAATGGCCGGATTAAGATAATCTTCCCAATGTGTAAGCAGGTTTGTAAATTTATCAAGCCCGGCTACAATCGGAACCAATCCAAAGGTCAATCTTAATATTGTATACACTGCACTAAGTGTATAATTTGCATCTGCTGTTTTCATGTTATATATTTTTGATACAGTTAAATAGATTATTAACAGTTAAATAGATTATTAATTGCTCAATTGGTTACAAATTTGCTGCTGGTATTCTGTAACTTTTTTCCTAAAGTTTAATCTAATGGCTCAGTAATATGGAAAATCCCGGGATAATAACATCTGCTGCAGAAACTGTTAAAGATGAAGAGCTAATTAGCCGAATATTAAGGGGCGATATAAACCTGTATCAGCACATTATAAGCAGGTACAACCAGCGCCTGTACAGGATATGTATGAGCATAATACATAATGATGAAGAAGCAGAGGATGTAATGCAGGATGCTTATATTAAAGCGTATGAGAATTTGCACAGGTTTGAGGGAAAATCAAAATTCAGTACCTGGCTCACCCGTATTTTAATTAACGAATCTTTACTTTGGCTTCATCACAATAAAAGAAAATTAAGGTTTCTTTCCAATAAAGCACCAGAGATAAGATCACGCACAACGAATAACCTGACACATACTCCTATGCAACAAATGATGAATAATGAATTAAAAGCCATACTTGAAAATTCTATAGCCCGCTTACCTCAAAAGTATCGTACTGTTTTTGTAATGCGCGAGTTAGAAAATCTAAGTACATCAGAAACCAGTGACTGCCTGGGTATTTCAGAAACTAATGTGAAGGTTAGGCTTAACAGGGCTAAAGAAATGTTGAGGGATAAACTGATAAAATTGGAATCTAATGAAATCTACGCTTTTCATTTAATTAGATGTAATCGTATTGTTGAGCAAGTGATGCAAAAGCTAAATGAATAAACAATTAACAGTCACATTAATATTCCGGCTATAGTTGCAGATAAGTATGACGCAAGTGTTCCACAAAACAAGGCCTTGAGACCAAGTTTTGCTAAATCTCCACGGCGTTCCGGCGCTAATTCGCCAATGCCGCCAATCTGCATACCCACACTGCTGAAATTCGCAAATCCGCAAATAGCAATGCTTACAATTAAAAGACCTTTTTCTGTAAGGATCGGAACAGATTTATTTGTGAGGTTTGTAAAAGCTACAAATTCATTAACGGTAAGTTTCTGGCCGAGTAATGCCGCCCCATTATTTACATCCTGTAACGGTATGCCCATTGCCCACGCTACAGGATAAAATATTTTTCCAAATATCCAATTAAGTGTAAGATCAAAAGGAAGGTGAAAAAGGCGCCCAACATAAGTAAGTATATAATCAAGCAATGCAATAATCGCGATAAAACCTATAAGCATAGCAATTACATTCATAGCAATTCTAAACCCATCACCTGCTCCATGGGAAATTGCATCAATCACATTTTTATAATTACTTTTTACTTCAAGTTTAACATGTTCAAATGTTTCACTCTCTTCGGTTTCAGGAAATACGATTTTAGCAATTACCAGTGCCCCGGGAGCAGCCATTATACTTGCTGTTATCAACTTGGGAGCTAAATCAATTCCTGCCTGTGCACCCATGCTGGCGTATACAACAAGAATACCTCCTGCAATACATGCAAGACTTCCGCTCATGCTTGCAAGCAATTCGCTCATGGTCATTCCCTTCAAATAAGGACGTATCATTATTTGTGCCTCTACTTGTCCTACAAAAGTGCTGGCCACGTTGCTCAGTGCTTCGGCCCCGCTTACGCGCATAATAAAATTCATAGCCCTGGCAATTACTGAAACAATCTTTTGCATTATACCATAGTGATACGACACGGCAACGAGTGCACACACCAAAATAATAGTTGCCGTAACATTGAATGCAAACACAAATCCACCACCACTATAATTTGAAAAAGTTCCTGTACCCGGTTTTGGTTCTACAACAACTCCACTGTACACGAATGATGCACCGTTAAAAGCGAACCGTTCAATTTTCGTCATTACTTTTCCCAAACCATCAAAAAATTTTTGTACCGGAGGCACTTTAAATATCAGTAAGGCTATAAATACCTGTAATCCTATGCCACTAAAAACGAGGCGATATTTAATTTTCTTTTTGTTATTTGACGCAAGCCATGCGAGGCCAAGGATAAGTACTATACCAATAAGTCCCTGAAATCTTTCCATAGCGGTTTTTGAAGCAATTATCTATGGCAATGAAGATATATAATTTCTGCATGCATAAAACTGCAGTCTTAAGAAGGTTCAAACCAAGTTGTACCTGGAAATCCAAATTTATCAGAGAAGGCAAATAGTAAATATAACGGTTATAAATATAACCCTGATACTACAAAATAAAAAGCAGGTCCAGTTATGAACCTGCTCTTTATAAAAAATATTTATTACAAGTGGGCCTGTATCTTTTTTTCCAGGATCGACTTAGGCACCGCTCCTATTTGCTTATCAACTACTTTTCCGCCCTTAATAAAAAGAATTGCAGGAATTGATGTGATACCATAATTAATACTGACATTAGGATTATGATCAACATTTAATTTTCCAACATTTATCTTTCCATTGTATTCCTTTGAAAGCTCTTCAATCAGGGGGCTTATTGCACGACATGGGCCACACCATTCTGCCCAAAAATCTACAACAGTTAATTTATCGCTTTCTAAAACTTTAGTTTGAAAGTTTGCATCGGTTAATTCTACAGCCATGATTCAATGTTTTATAATTAAAAAATGATTAAATATTTGATTGCTGATAACGCAAATTTATGTCCAAAAACTGAGAAATGTTTATTTGACGGATTACTTATGAGTTTACTGACGGATTAGAATAAGAAAACTGACAGGGGGTCAGCAATTTTAAGATAACAGGCTTTGCCTGGCAAGAAATTCGAGTTTTGAGTTTGCGTCCAACAATTTATGTGTGAGTGCTTCGTTTTCTTTTCTCAATCGATACAATTCGTAGGATGTTTCTATAAAATTTCTTATGTCATTATCATACCATGGTTTAGTAAGGTATTTATATACCTGCCCTCTGTTAATGGCGTCAATTACAGCGTTAATGTCAGTATAGCCGGTAACAAGTATACGTATAGGATCGGGGTATGTGTTAAGAATGGATTCAAAAAATTCAATGCCTGTCATCCTGGGCATACGTTGGTCGCTGAGTATTACATGTATTTCCGTAGTAGCAAGAATTTTTCTTCCCTCTGCAGCAGATTCAGCTGTGTATATATTAAAATACCTGCGGAAGGATGCCCGAAAAGATACCAGATTATGTGGTTCATCATCTATGTAAAGAACATTTATCATTTTTTAATCGGGTTGTTTTTACGTTACGCAATATAAACATTGAAAGATAAAATTGCTAATTTGCAACTATAAATTTGCATTTAATACTCATTAAAATGCTCTTTATTTTGCTTGTTTACTTGTGGGTTTGCATAAAACTTGCATACTATTCTTAATGGAAACCGAAATAAGAATCAGAGCTTTCAGAGCAGTAGATGATTTAGAGACCTGCAAAAAATATATAGCAGGCCACAGGAAAGTTTTGACTATTTATGG
>DATBFI010000675.1:0-3885 GCA_036558585.1 Chitinophagaceae bacterium | reverse complement strand
GAAAATTTTTAAACAATCTTCAAATGCTTTCAATGACAGCTAATCTTGGTGACACAAGAAGCATTGCATCACATCCTGCAAGTACTACACATTCAAAATTAAGTGAAGAAGAAAGATTATCCGTCGGCATTACACCGGGATTAATTCGCATATCAGTAGGTCTGGAGGACGCTGATGATATTATCAATGATATAGCACAGGCATTGGATAAAAGCTCATGATTATTTTTTGTCGTTGGATTTTGAGCCTTATTAGTCTCCCGTGTTCTCGTGAAGTAATTCGTTCAATAAGGCTCGACAAGCTCAACCTGACAAGTATCAACATAATTATGAACAGGAGTTGTCACCCTGGACCTGTCGAAGAAAAACCTCGCCCTTTATGCAATAATTCAGGACTAACAAGTTTACCCAGCAGGTTTATAAATTCATTTCTTGGGATCATTCTTGCACCAAGACTTTCAAGATGTTCAGTATATACCTGGCAATCTATTAACTGTACGTTCTCTTGTTGCATTTGCCGGATATACATTATAAAAGCATATTTACTGGCATTGCTTGCAAGACTGAACATACTTTCGCCAAAAAAAACCTTTCCCAGCCGCACTCCATAAAGTCCTCCAACCAATTTATTGCCCAGCCATGTTTCCGCACTATGTGCAAATCCTTTCTTATGTAATTGAATGTATGCCTTTTGCATTTCATCTGTTATCCATGTTCCGTGCTGATACTCCCTTTTAACGTGCCTGCAATGATGAATCACATCTTCAAAAGCTTTATTGACACTAAATTCAAAGGCATTTCTTTTAAGCAATTTTCTCATGCTTTTACTAATTATCAGTTCAGGTGGAAATAAAACAAAACGCGGATCGGGACACCACCACAAAGGAACGTCTCCATCATACCACGGGAATATACCAGTCTGATAAGCAAGCAATAACCGTTCTGTATCCAGATCTCCTCCAACTGCAAGCAAGCCATCTTTTAACGCTTCATCAACAGGAGGAAACCATAAACGATCGTCTAATATGTATAGTGACATAATATAAAGTACAAAGCATGAAGTTAGAAGTTAGAGAAGAATTGGAAATTAGGAATTTTGAATTAGAAGTTCAGTAACTCAAAGGAATCAATAAACCGATATTTCTGTGTATGAGATTAAATTTTTTCTGTCAACTGCAAACTACATTAGCTCTCAACTGTAATTTCAATAGTAGCGCCGATACCCCTTTCAGTGATGGCATCGCACATAGGTTTTAAAGTGTCATAATCACCATTTTTTACAGCACATTTACCACGGAAGTGAATAATAAGCGAACATTGTTCAGCCTGTTCCGGAGTATGGCCGCAAACTTCAACCAGGGTTTCAATAACCCAGTCGAAAGTGTTTACATTATCATTCCACACAATCAGGCTGTAGGGAAATTGTTCTTCTGTGAGTAGTTCAACTTCGTCTGCTTCCAGAGGATTAGCCATGGTATCATTAAACAAATGACGCATACGATCCAAAATTACATAATTGTTTTGTTTGCCATCACTTGTATTGTATATAAAAATTTTAATCTTTGTTGTTCAAAAAAATTTTTATGACAAAAGTAACAGGTATCGGTGGTCTTTTTATTAAGGCAAAAGATGCCAAATCACTGGCAGCGTGGTATGATAAATATCTTGGTATTCCGTTTGGAGAACATATGTATGTTAGTTTCAAATGGACAAATGAAAATGATCTTCCTGTTGCCGGCCAAACTGTCTTTTCATTCTTCAAGGACGAGAGTGATTATTTCTCTCCATCCCATAGTCGCTTTATGATAAATTTTCGTGTGAAAGATTTACATGCATTATTGAATGATCTGAAAAGTGAAGGCATTTGGGTTGATGATAAGGTTGAAGAATTTGAATACGGAAAATTTGGGTGGACAATGGATCCGGAAGGAAATAAGATTGAACTTTGGGAGCCGGTTGATGAGAAATTATGAAAAGAATAAAGTTACGGACGGCTGAAAGTTTGGAAGACGGGAACAAGCTGATTTTCATGTTTTTTTAAACACTTCTTCACTACTTCTCCACACAAAAAATATCATCTTTCGTTTTTTTATCGTTTTAAGTTATGTTCGCATCACATAAAATGGACCTGATGCAGAAAAATCTTTTGTCTATCATATTATAACACTTCGGAAAGAGAACGTGCAGTTATGAAACTAAAATCATTGGAAATAAAAGGCTTTAAAAGTTTTGCCGATAAAACCGTGGTAAATTTTGATGAGGGTATCACGGGTATTATCGGCCCGAACGGTTGTGGCAAAAGTAATATTGTTGATTCGATCCGCTGGGTGATTGGTGAGCAAAAAATTTCTGCTTTGCGCAGTGAAAACCTTGAAGCGCTGGTGTTTAATGGCAGCAAAACCCGCGGGGCCAGTGGTTTAGCAGAGGTAAGCCTGACTTTTGAAAACACCAGAAATTTATTACCTACCGAATTCAGTACTATTACTGTTACGCGCCGGTTTTATAAAAATGGTGAGAGTGAATACAGGCTGAATGATGTTCAGTGCCGTTTAAAGGATATTCATAATCTTTTTCTTGATACCGGTGTTTCTACCGATAGTTATGCCATCATTGAACTGGGGATGGTGGATGACATCATCAAAGACAAAGAAAACAGCCGGCGACGAATGTTAGAACAGGCAGCCGGTATATCGATCTATAAGACCCGAAAAAAAGAAGCTAAGAACAAACTGGAAGCAACTGAACAGGATTTGAACCGCATTGAAGATTTGCTCTTCGAGATCAATAATCAATTAAAAACATTAGAGAACCAGGCAAAGAAGGCGGAGAAATATTATGAGATAAAAAAAGATTACAAAGAGATTTCTATCGAGCTGGCAAAAGCTGCACTGGAAGGATTTAACATTACTTACCGGGAATTGAATGAGCAACAGGAAACCGAAACAAATAAACGTATTCAATTAGAAGCCGAGATTGCAACAGACGACGCTTCAATAGAAGAGGAAAAGATCGGCTTTATAGAAAGAGAAAAGGCATTACAATCGTTGCAGCATGAGTTTAATACATTGGTGCAGGAAGTGCGCAATAAAGAGAATGAGAAAAATCTTGCTACCCAAAAACTGGATTACCTGAAGGAAAAAGAAACAAGTTTAAAAAACTTTTTAGCAAAGGCACAAGGTCAGTTAAAGAACATAGCCGATTCAATTCAATTTAGCGAAAAGCAGGTAGAAGAAGAAGAAGTTGGGCAATACGAGATGCAGCAACGCCTGAATACCATAAAAGAGGAAGTAGAATTAAAACGCCTTTCTTTTGATGAAAAGCGAAATGCTCTCGACACTTTGCGCAGCAGTCACCAAAAAATACAATGGTTACAATTTGACGCTGAAAAGAAAGTTGCTGTTACTGATACTTCCATTGAAAACATGGAAAGGGCACAAACACAGCTGAGTGATGAAATGGAAAATCGTGCAATCCAAATACATCAGCTTGAAAATGAATTGAAGGGAAAAGAGATATTGCTGGAAAGCAAACAGTCAGATCTTCAACAGTTGCAGGAGCATCATGATAGAACAAAAGAGCAAATTCTTGAAACGCAGCAAAAGCTGGAGGCTTTGCGAAATGAACAAGCGGAAGAAACAAGAAGGCTTGATGCGAAAAGGAATGAGCATGATCTTTTAAAGAGCCTTATTGATTCAATGGAAGGCTATCCGGAAAGTATAAAGTTTTTGCATAAGAACCCTGACTGGAATCATGCTCCAATATTATCTGATATAATTTATGTAAAAGAAGAGTATCGTACAGCCGTTGAAACTGTACTGGAGCCCTTCTTAAACTATTATGTTGTAAATAATCTGGAAGAAGGTTTGAAGGCCATTCATTTGCTTGA
>DATBFI010000674.1:0-7403 GCA_036558585.1 Chitinophagaceae bacterium | reverse complement strand
AGGCAGGGAAGCATTCATCCCGCTTCATAAAGAAACACTGGTAAACATTAATCACAAAAAGAATGAAGTGCATGTAACGCTGCCGGAAGGTTTACTTGATGTGTATTTGAAATAAAAACTTAGCGGTTTCCATGTTTTCAGCGAGAGAATAATATCCGCAGAATTTGCAAAGCCGTGAAAAAATTTTCTAATATTCCTTCTTCACCCACATTACATTTCTCTGTTTTAAATAATCCAATATATAATTAAAGCAAATTTCATTGTTGCCAACCAGCTCCGGCGGAAATACGCCTGTCTTATTAAACAATCCTTTAGCAAAAGCATTTACCATAGCGGTGCAGGTAAAGCCTGTGGTTCTCGACATAGATGAGGTTTGAGTTGCAATATCAAAACGGTCAAGCATGGTGTACTCAATAGTTTTAGCCGTACCATTCATATTTCCTTTTACAATTACTTTCATTACGGTAAACTCTTCTTCATTTGGTTGTAATTTCCATTCGGTTATCAAAATGGCGGAGGTGTATTGCAACGGGGTAATTTCTTCCTCTTTAAAACGAATTGATTCAGTTGAAAAGAAACCGCTTCTTTGTAATGCAATTATCAATTCTGCATGACCGGGATAGCGTAAGGTTTTTTCTTTTAAATTCGGCACATGCGCCATTGTAAATAAGATTGAACGCAAACCATCTGTATTAAATGCTTCAAGTGTTCCTACTTCTTCAAAATCCATTAACTCCGTTTCTGATAATGCAGGTTTGGTGACTATTTGTCCGTTCTCTTTCAAACGCGCTGGACGAGTATACTCTTCAATCACATCAATGGGGGAAAAAGGCGCCTTATATTCAAAAGGTTTTTTACGGGTCTTTGGCAAACCACCCACATAACATTCAAAACTTTCAATTTTCATCAATTCATTGTAGCGGCCAATTATAAGATTACTTACTCCCGGCGCAACACCACAATCAACGATTGCAGTCACTTTTTTTTCTTTTGCGAGGTAATCGAGTTGCAGTGCGTCTTCAGGAAAGAAAGAAATGTCAACAACATTTTTTCCGGCTTCAATCACCGCTTTTAAAGTATTGTATCCCATAAAGCCCGGCACTGCCGTTACAACAAGGTCAAAGGGTTCTAACAGCGGTTTATAAGAAGCATATGAAGAAAGGTCAGCTTTAAGCGTTTTAACAGCGGTTGATTTTGATTTCAATAATTCCAGTGCATATTCATTGGCATCAAATGATGTGACATCGTGTTGTGTTGCAAGATCAATAGCCATGGTGCGGCCAACCATTCCGCTGCCAAGTACAGCAATTTTCATACGCTAAAATTTAAAAGTGGGCAAAGCTAATGAAAAGAGATGAGGTGTGGTGGTGAGTAACTAATGGTGAGTAGTTCAGCCTGAACATATCAATTAGCAGTCAGCAGTTATAGAGGAATGTTCAATATTATGCTCAATTAAAAGTGGAATCCGGGCCCGATAGGGAAGGATGAATGCAATCCGCCTGAGACGAAGAGGTGATGCCGCAAGGAAAAGAAAGCTGCACCAAAAGGGAGAAGGCGAATAAGAAAATTATGCAGAGAAACTTTTGCGGATATCATCGCAAAGATTGCTCTCTATCATTTTCTCGGCAGTTTTTATCATGTTCATAAATGCCCTGTCATTGCTAATACCATGACCAATTATTACTGGCTTCGCCACACCGATTACAGGTGTGCCGCCGTAGTTTTCATAGTGGAAACGATGAAAGTATTCATCATTATTTACATTACGGCTAACGGCCATATCATATACTGACTCTGCCATTTTTAAAATTACATTGCCCGTAAAACCATCACATACAATTACATCGGCCTTGTCGTGATGAAAAATGTCTCTTCCTTCCACATTGCCAATAAAATTTATTTTGTCATTTTCTTTCAGCAGCAGGTAAGTAGCCTGCAACTGTTGATTGCCTTTGCCTTCTTCCTCGCCAACATTCAATAAACCTATACGGGGATTTTCAATATTCAGAATGTGCTGAACATATAAACTACCAAGAGTTGCAAACTGGTTTAACTGTTCAGGCTTGCAATCAACATTTAAACCTACATCGAGCAGGAGACCTGTAGTGCCGTTTACTTTTGGAATGACTGTGGAAATAGTTGGCCGCAACACACCTTCAATTGCCTTAATGCTATACATAGTACCAACCAGCATTGCGCCTGTATTTCCGGCACTGATGAATGCATCAACTTTACCAGAGACCAACAAATGAAAACCGATGGCGATAGAGGATTTTGTTTTTTCTTTAAGTGCTTTAGTAGGAGGTTCGTGGTAACCTATTGTCTCAGGTGCATGAATAAGTTTTATGCGATCACTGTCTATATTGTGTTGCTGTAATATAGGCTGCAACATGTTTTCATCGCCAATACAAAAAATTGTTGCCGGATTTGAATGCGCAGACAGATAAAGACTTAAACCCTTTACCGCTTCAAGCGGTGCAAAGTCGCCACCCATCATGTCGAAAGCAATATTCATGTCCGGCTAGCTAAATTAGAAACAATGTTAGGCCTTAAGCGGAGCTTTTTCAGCAACCAGTTTTCCTTTGTAATATAATTTACCTTCACTTACATGTGCACGATGGCGGAGGTGCATTTCGCCAGTGGTAGAATCTTTACTTAATGTAACATTCTCTGCCTTGTAATGCGTCCTTCTTTTTGCACCGCGCTGTTGAGAATGTCTCCGTTTTGGATTTGGCATAATTCAAATTTTATACTTCAAAAAAATTTTAACTCTTGTTTATTTTATTTTTTATGTGCCAGACTGCATAACTGCCATTATCTTTCGTGAGGCACATTCTTGCACTTATAGTGCTATAAACACTTCGCAATCCAACCATTTGACAATCCATCCCTCAACATATTGACTTCTAAACCTACTCCAAATTCTTAAACTGTTCCAACCCCTTCCAGATAGAATTGTCATTCTTGTTCGTATCGTTTTTCATTTGTCTTAACTTCTCCAGCACTTCTTTATTACACTGCGGGCCACCTATTTCGTCTTCGTTGCACATTTTCTGCATTGGAATGCTCAGATTAACAAATTCATAAATCCAGTCCCCCACATATAAATGACTTTCACCCTTGCTGATATAATATACATCCGGATCTTCTTCCTGCTCATTCATTATTTCAGGATCCTCTACCATTTTTATAGTGATCCTGAACTCGTCCCAGAGTTGCAGGGTCAGTTTATTGCCGCAGCGATCACAGTTAACATCAGCAGTTCCGCCGATATCAAATTTGAGCAGCATGAATGAACTATGCTTTTCTAACTGAAGTTTAACATCTGCTTTGCAGTTAGTAAAATCCTGTTCACCATAATGTGCAAAGAACTTATCATTAATTTCGTAATTAAACTCGTGAATTCCCGGCTTTAACCCAACAAATGCAATTTCATACGCTCTTCTATGGTTCATGGCAATTTTTTTGGGCTCGCAAAGGTAATAGAAAAAGTTTTTACATCCAAAGCAATAAGAAAGTATAAGATTGTACAGCACTCTCCCTAAAATCTTTATTAATTCAGTGTGGATGCCCTCGTTTTATATACAAAATTTATCACTTTCGCAGCCTAAATTTAAAATAGAACTGTGAGAACAGAAAAAGATAGAAAACAGGGTTGGATAAAAATAGCGGTATTAATAGTAATTGCTATCCTTCTTAAAATTCTTTCCCTGTTTCCATTCTTTATTGAGCATTATTATTCATCGCAACTCTATTTTTTTGTCAGTTCATTTTTGAGAGTGCTTACGGGAATAATACCGTTTAGCATAGGCGATGTGTTTTATACAGGATTTGTTGTATGGATAATGGTAAGGTTGTATAAAACAACAAGAGCAACGCTTAAACGAACTATAACAAGAGAATCATTTCTAAGTTCATTTCAAAGAACCCTGGCGATTGTCTTGTGGATATATATACTGTTCAACGTTTTGTGGGGCCTGAATTATGAACGACTGGGTATAGCTTACCAGTTGCAGTTACAGCCTGAAAGATATAATGCTGTTGAATTAAGAATGCTTACCCATGAACTGGTTGATAAAACGAACACGGCGAGAAAGCAATTGGGAAATCATCCTTCGTATCCTTCCAATAAAGAAACTTTTGCCCAGGCAAAGCAGGCTTATATAGCTGCAGAAAAGAAATATCCTTTTTTGCACTACTCATCATTTTCAGTTAAAAGTTCTTTATACGGAACTTTCGGGAACTATTTTGGTTTTCTGGGATATTATAATCCCTTTACAGGTGAAGCGCAGGTAAATGTTACGGTCCCCTCGTTTATAATTCCGTTTACTACCTGCCATGAAATGGCACACCAGTTAGGATATGGAAGTGAAGATGAGGCAAACTTTGCAGGTTATCTTGCTGCCAAGTCTTCAGATAAAACTACATTTCAATATTCCGTTTATTTTGAACTTTTTGCTTATGCAAACAGGGAATTATTTACGAGGGATTCAATAACAGCGAAAGAAAATTACCGGCTGCTCGATACACTTGTAAAAAATGACATTAAGGTCTACAGGAAATTTATTATGAAACACCAAAATAAGATTGAACCGGTTATAAGTATGTTATATGGCGAATATTTAAAAGCAAATAATCAGCCAAAAGGTATTAACACATATAATGAAGTAGTGGCATGGCTTATTGCTTACCGGGAGAAATACGGGGAGTTGTAGCTACCCGGTTAAATGTTTATTTCAAATACACTGTTTGCATTTCACTGGTAATCTTTCTTTCTATTTGCTTAAGATGTTCATAAATTTTTATGATGCCGGTATATTTATCTTCTTCTTTTTCTTTCATCAGTTCATCTTCAAGTTCAAGATACATACGTTTTATTTTTCGAAGCTTGTACATGTTCAGGGCAGAAGTAATTACAGTATTAATATCATTATCCAGCTTGACTGAATAACCATCCATTCTTCGGCTCCAATCGTGTAATTCGTACGGAAAATTTAATAAACCCGCTGTGAAAGCATTCAATTCAACATCATTGCTGTATAAAAAAGTTTTGGAATCAATATAACCTGATGTTTCCAGCATGTGATGATACGCTTCTGCTATCTTTTCCAGTTTATTATTGCCAAGATGATACTGATCCAATACTTCAAAGATTATATCGGCCACGTGGGTGTTTTCATCCAGGCTATAATTGCCGTACTCGATCAATCGCTTTACTACTTCACGTTCCTGGTATTCATCTTCAAGCAATAATTCAATAGCGCTGTCAACCGCCTGCTCATTTTTTTGTTTTGCTATGGATTCAAAGAAACGCGTTTCACTTTGAGGAATTCTCTTTTCTTCTTTTGCAATCTTTTCCCGAATAAATTTATTGACAAGATTTGTAAATCCGGCTTCATCTATTTTCAGTAAAGAAGCACATTGTTTTATATATTCCTGCTGTTTTGTAAAATCTTCCGCCTTGTTGATCTTGCTGATCGTTTCGGCAATATGATTTACTGCTTCATTCTTTTTGTTTACATCGTTGCCGGCTTCTTTAAGCATTACATTTAACTGGAACAGCACAAAGTCTTTTTTATTTGCACCTACAAATTCTTTAAATGCATTTGCTCCAGCCTTGCGTACATAACTATCGGGATCTTCGTTATCCGGAATCAACACCAGTTTTACATTCAGGCTTTCCTCAAGGGCCATGTCTAATCCGCGCAAGGCAGCTTTTACGCCTGCTGCATCGCCATCATAAACAATTGTGAGATTGTTTGTATATTTTTTTATCAGGCGAAGCTGATCAGTTGTAAGTGACGTACCACCACTTGCCACAACATTTTCAATACCGGCCTGGTGGAGGGAAATGACATCAGTATATCCTTCAACCAATAAACATTCATCGTTCTTATCAATTGCCTGTCTCGCAAAATATAAACCATAAAGAATCCTGCTTTTTATATAAATTTCATTTTCAGGCGTATTGATATATTTTGGAGCTTTATCAGCTTTACCTATTATTCTTGCGCCAAAACCAATGATCTTCCCGGTATTATTATGAACGGGAAAAATTAACCTGCCGCGATAGTTGTCAATAAGCTCACCATTGCGACTCACGATCAGGCCTGATTTTATAAGCAACTCAGCATTGAATTGATTCTGTAAAGCCGTTTGTGCAAAACTATTTCTTGCCTGCGGATTATAACCCAACTGAAATTTTTCAACGATATCTTTGTTAAAACCTCTTTCCTTTAAATAACTTAAAGCAAGGTCTTTTCCTTCTTCGGTTTCAACGAGCTGGGCAGAAAAAAATCTTTGAGCAAAACTGTTGATCACATGAAGGCTTTCGGCTGACTGTTGTTGTTGCTTTACTTCATCACTTGCCTGTGTTTCCTCTATCTCAACATTGTAGCGGTTAGCAAGCCAGCGTAATGCTTCTGAGTAGCTGTATTTTTCATGCTCCATTAAAAATGTAATGGTATTGCCGCTTTTGCCACAGCCAAAACATTTATAAATTTCTTTTGATGGCGAAACCGTAAACGAGGGAGTTTTTTCGCCATGAAAAGGACAAAGACCAAGATAGTTTGCGCCACGCTTTTTTAGTTTCACAAATTCGCCTACCACATCAATAATATCAATGCGGCTTGTAATTTGTTGTATGGTTTGCGGAGAAATCATTTAGTACAAAGTGTAGAGTATGAGTACGAAGTAACAGAAACCACCAGAAATCGGGATAAAATTCCAGCCACTAAGTACAAAGCGCAAATTTATAAGTAGAAGCTACAAAATTTTTGTTATTGACTTGATTTTATAAACATTGTTTAAACATGGAATTAAACGAAGCTTTAGTGCCACGTGGCTGTCTAAAAATTATTATGGTATAAAAAATTTGTTATTTCGAACACCCTATAAAGATATTTATCTTATCATCGACTGAACACCTCGACGCAGTTAGAGACAGCGGAAGCTTCTGGTATCTTGTAACGCGTCCTAGCGCCGAAATTGCAACAACTGTGCTAACGCTCCTTACCCTAAGAGCTCGTCATTCTAGGACGGTAAAGCAAGGATGGAAAAGGTTGATCACCCTTAACGCTACCAATCTTTTCCTACTCTCGACTACAAAGCATAGTAAGAGTCCGGCATAATCCATTCTTTACGACTTCATCCCTCTGCCTTGTGCTGTTTTGCTTAGTGCTAGAAGCGATGGAGTACTTTGGGGGGAACTTCGCCAAATCGAATGATTTTAGCAACTAAGATCTCGACATCTTTGGGTATTCTTTTTTCAGATGCTAGACGCGAAATAGCCCTTTCTGAGGCTTTGGCAAGTACCTCTTCAAGTGTACCTGTATGGGACGGCAATCCAAGGGCTAAGATTCCACCTGGTGGTAGGTTGTGGCCATCAGTGGAAAAGGCTTTTT
>DATBFI010000673.1:0-5200 GCA_036558585.1 Chitinophagaceae bacterium | reverse complement strand
AAACTGGCAACCTGCCGGCAGGCAAGGCCGGAACCCGAAACTGTTAACTTGCCTATCTTTGCGTTATGCAATTACCTTCTGTCTTGCTTGAAAATGCCATAAATGAATTTGCCAATTTACCGGGTATTGGAAAAAAAACCGCCTTGCGTATGGTATTGCACCTCTTAAAGCAGGATGTTGCAAGGGTAGAAAACTTTAGCGAGACCATAGCGCGGATGCGTCGCGAAATAAAATTTTGCCAGCGATGCTGTAATATAAGTGACGGCGATATTTGCTCTATCTGTTCCAACTCGATGCGTAACCAGCGAACGATTTGTGTTGTTGAAAATATCCGGGATGTTATTGCTATTGAAAGCACACAACAATTTAGCGGCACTTATCATGTATTGGGTGGCATCATTTCGCCGTTAGATGGCATTGGCCCTGACCAGCTAAGTATTGAACCACTTGTTCACCGTATAGAAAAAGAGCAAACAGAAGAATTAATTTTTGCATTAAGCCCCAATATACAGGGTGATACAACAATTTATTATATTCAAAAAAAGATACAACAATTTTCCTGCAGGGTTACTACTATTGCAAGGGGTATCGCTTTTGGCGGAGAACTGGAATATGCTGATGAAATGACACTTGCCCGAAGCCTTGCAAACCGTTTGCCGGTTCAGCAATATGTAAAATAGCCATTTGCTAAACAGTTGATTTTCCTTGTTCAGTAACAAAAATTACCTTGTCAGTTTGGGGGCTTTGTCCATTAGTTATCTATCCTATTATTTTGATATTAGAACAGATATGAAACCAAGAACAAAAATAATATTAGGTATAATTGCGTTGATTATTTTAGGTTGTGTTGGCTATGGTTTATATGTCTGGAATATGCCGCCGAGGGATGTCAGCAAAGAGAAAGGTATAGAAATAACAGCTTCAGCAATTTTTGATTCATTTGCAACAAATGAGTCGAGGGCAAACGTGCTTTATTTAAATAAAGCCATCCAGGTTACTGGAGATATAACGGAAATTAAAAAGAACCAGGCGGGGCAAGTTGTGGTTTATCTAAAATCCGGTGATCCCATATTTGGTGTTAATTGTACTTTTAAAAATGACCCTGGACCTCTGCAGAAGAATAGTACCATTACCTTTAAAGGTATTTGTACCGGATATCTAAGCGACGTGATTATTAACCAGGGAATTATTGTTAAGAAGTAAGATCAGTTTTTTGTTGGAAATTCAGAGCAGGATGCCTGGCTGTAAAACCCAACAGAAATGAATAATATTGTGATGGGGGCACTACAAAAAACTTAAATACAGAGCATGAAAAATAAGGCTATTATACTATTGAGCATTTGTAGCTTTTTTGTAGCTTTTAGCAGTTGTTATCACCATAAAGGAGATATTGAATATCCCTCCTCAGTGTGTGATACAACCAATGTAACATTGAGCGGGCAGCTGACTGACATTATGGAAGCTAATTGCTTTCGCTGCCATAGCAGTGCAAACGCAGCTGTATCAGGTGGCAGCTATAATCTTCAGGATTATAATACAATTCACGAGGCCGCCTTGAGCGGGGCTCTTTTATCCTCAATTTTACAAGATAATAAACTTGCTCCTCCAATGCCACAGGATGGCGGTAAACTTTCTGATTGCGAGATAGCCAAATTCAGAGCGTGGATTGACGAAGGCGCTCTGAACAATTAAAATCATTAATCGAAAAAAAATATTATGAAATTCCTTGTATTTCTAACAAGCCTGTTTTTTATAGTTCATGCCGACGCGCAGATTTATCTTACCCGCAATGGTAATATTAGTTTTTCCTCGCATACTCCACTTGAAGACGTAAATGCAGAGAACAATGAAGTGGCAAGCACACTTAACACAGCAACCGGTGCGATCGAGTTTAAAGCCGCTATTCAAAGTTTTCATTTCAAAAAAACGGCGATGGAGCAACATTTTGGTGGTGAAGATTATATGGCTGCCGGGAAATATCCAAAAGCAAGCTTCTCAGGCAAGATCGCAGATTTGTCTTCTGTAAATTTTGAAAAAGATGGTACGTATAAAGTAACTGTAGAGGGTAACCTTACTATAAGAGACGTAACCAAGCCAATTAGTGTAAATGGCACTATAACTGTAAAAAACGGGACCATTGCAGCACAATCAAATTTTAACGTTAACAGAAAGGAGTATCACGTAATAGGAGAGGCCTTCGTACAGAAAAAAATTGAAGATGAAATTCATATATCGGTCAACTGCCAATACGAAAAACGTTAATAAGCTAATTCAACTTCTTCCTATGTATAGCCATAAACTCTTTGTCTTAATTTTAAGTAGTATCATCTCATTACACAGCCTTGCACAGGATGTGAATCTTGATTCATTGCTTGATGCGGAAATGGATAAAAAAAATAAGAACAAAACGCAATTCACAGAAGGCACTTTTAAAACAAGCCGCATAATTAACAGCCATAGCATTGAAACTACACAGAAAGGAGTACTTGATTTTAAAGTATCTCACCGCTTTGGTGCAACAAACAATGGTTTTTATGATCTGTTTGGTCTCGACAATGCAGTAGACATTCGTATTGGTGCTGATTATGGTATCACAAACCGGCTCACTGTTGGTGGTGGCAGAAGCTCATATCAAAAAGAGTTTGATGGATTTCTTAAGTACAGGTTGCTTTGGCAATCGAATGGCAAACAAACTATGCCACTTTCAGTTACTCTCTTATCATCAGTTATGCTTCAAACTGATACAGAAGCACTGAAATTGCGACTAAATGGAGAAAAAATAGAAACCTCAGATAAATTTTCCTATGCTTTCCAGGCATTAATTGCAAGAAAGTTCAGTAGTAATTTCTCATTACAACTTATGCCAACGATGGTGCATAATAATATTGTGCCCGTTAACCTGTATTCTATAGGTGCAGGAGCAAGGCTTAAGTTGACAAAGCGTTCAGGAATTATTGCGGAATATTATTACAACCTGGGTGATAACAAGTTATCTGATGCATATCCCAAGACATATAATTCTTTTTCTCTGGGATATGAAATAGAAACGGGCGGACATGTTTTTCAATTTAGTTTAAGCAACTCTACGGGTATCAATGAGCGAACGTTCATCACAGAAACATTCAACCCCTGGAGTTTTGGTACTCTTCACCTCGGCTTTAATATTTCCAGGGTCTTTACAATTAAAAAACCAAAAGATCTTAGCCAAAGCACGAACACTTACCCTCTTGCTGCTAAGGAAACAACCAAATATGACACTTCCAACACACAACATATTTTGCCAGCAAGAAATAACAAAGATTCAGCTGAAACTCAATATGCGGTGGCCACATTTAAAACAAGCCGTCTTATCAATGGTCATACAGTTGAAACAACGCAGAAAGGTGTCCTGGATCTTAAAGTAACACACCGGTTTGGCAAACTTAATGAGGGCTTTTACAATATGTTTGGTTTGGATGCAGCATCCATGCGCATAGGAGCGGATTATGGTATTAATGACAGGCTTACTATTGGCGCGGGCAGAAGCACAAGTGGCAAAAGTGTTAATACAGATATTCCTGCCAGCGAAAGCATGGAAAAGGGATATGATGCATTTTTGAAATACAGGCTTTTATGGCAATCTACAGGTGCACGAACAATGCCTTTTTCCGTTACGGCTCTTTATTCAGTTATGGTTAATACACTAAAAGAAAATAAAGAAGTTTATGATCCCTCATCAGGCGATTCAGTAAAAACTGTAAAACTAAATACTGCCGACAGGTTTTATTATGCTACTGAATTACTGGTAGCACGTAAATTCTGTGATGCATTTTCGCTGCAACTAATGCCTGTATGGACACATTATAATTATGTGGATAGTTCATCGATGCCAAATGATCTGTTTTCCATTGGTGTTGGTGCAAGGTTTAAGCTAACACCGCGTTCAAGTCTTAATATAGAATATTATTATCAGTTACCGGGTCATAAACTACCGGGAACCAATAACTCTTTTGCTATTGGTTATGAAATTGAAACAGGAGGTCATGTGTTCCAGCTGCAGCTTACGAACTCGTATGGTATGACCGAAAGAACATTTATCAACGAAACAAGAGGTAAATGGAGTAAGGGCGATATTCATTTCGGCTTTAATATCTCAAGAGTATTTGTTGTTAAAAAACCCAAAACATACAATAATTAGTGCACAAACTTTGTGTAAATTAAGCTGGTAATAAAACCTTTTTTATTGAAAGCAGCATTAGTTTATAGATCCGGTTTGTTGCTCTGTTGTACTTTGTATGCTGACCTGTTCTGATAATTTTGTAAAATACTATATGTGGCAATACAGGATTAAAATAATTGCAGGAAGTTTTTTAATACCGGCAATACTTGTATGTACAGGGTTTAAGCAGGCTGGACCTATTTATCAAACTGTAAATGGTATTGTTTCATTTCGTTCCGAAGCACCGCTTGAACTAATCAGGGCTTCTTCTGATCAGTTATTCGGGATTATTGACATCGACAAAAAAATATTTTCATTCAAAATAATGATGCGCTCTTTTCAGGGATTTAACAGTCCATTACAGAGAGAACATTTTAATGAAAATTATATGGAGTCAGATAAATATGCTGAAGCTTCGTTTAAAGGAAAAATAATAGAGGACCAGGATCTTACGGTGAATGGAACGTATGAATTAAGGGCTAAAGGCACTCTTACAATTCATGGTGTGTCGCAGGAAAGGATTATTAAAAGCGATGTTACTGTTAGCGATAAAAAGATCACTCTTAAAAGTAATTTTAGTGTTCTGCTCAGTGATCATAACATACCTATACCAAAAGTGGTTTACCAGAAACTGGCGAATGAAATAAAAGTTGAAATAAATACAACCCTCGAGCCACGCTGATGCTTATCATGATAAGAAATATTGTTTTGTTTTTTTGCTGTTTTGTGGTTGCTCCTGCTATAGCACAAATTCCCGGTACAAGAATTTACACGCTTTCAGGTGAATACCAGGAACAGCCACGCGTAAATGCGCTTTACCAGGTGAAGGAAGGGTACATATTGGTAGCTACTACAAAGGGATTATACCGCTTTGATGGCATCAACTTTTTTGAGTTTAGTAAATCAACTGACGTCCCCGACGATGTAACCGCTATTTGTGAACTTTCAAATAAAAATATTTTATTGGGATTTGGTAATGGTAAAATTGGTCAGCTCCGGGAT
>DATBFI010000672.1:0-3181 GCA_036558585.1 Chitinophagaceae bacterium | reverse complement strand
TCATTGATTCAGAACATCATGCTGTGAATCACTTTAAAGAAAGAGATATCAAAATATTAACTACTATAGCAACACTTGTTGCTAATAAGATAAAGCAAATAGAATCTGAGCAATCGCTTGAAATAAAACAAAAAGAAATTGCTTTTATCAATCAGCAACTGGCGGAAGCGCAGCTATCAGCCCTGCAAACACAGATGAATCCGCATTTTATTTTTAATTCACTTAACAGTATCAAAGGGATGATACTGGCCAATGAGCAACAAAAAGCTTCACGCTACCTGAGCAAGTTCGCTCAAATGATCCGTATAACTTTAAGCCAGTCAAAGGACGTATTCACCACGCTCTATGAAAACCTTGAATACCTGGAGAGTTACCTGTTGATGGAGAAACTTCGTTTTGATGATTCTTTCACTTTCTGCATCTCAGTAGACGACAACATAGACAAAGAAGAAACACAGGTGCCTACATTGATGATTCAGCCGTTGGTGGAAAATGCTATCTGGCATGGCCTGCTGCCCACGCTGAGAGAAAAAAAACTGTCGATCCATTTTTCGCGCATGGATGAAACCATTTCCTGTATTATCGAGGATAATGGCATAGGGATAAAACGTTCAGGGCAATTAAAACAAATTAGCAGGTCATCACATCAACCGGTTGGATTAAACAATCTTCGCAACCGAATAAAAATAATGAACGAGAAATATGATACAGGCTGTACTCTGGAAATAATCGATTTGCAGGATCTCGACAAAGATAAAAGAGGAACACGCGCAGTTTTGCGCTTTAATATTATTATTAATAAACATCATCTATGAGAGCGATTATTGTTGACGATGAACCGGATGGTATTCGTACACTACAGAAAATGCTGGAGTTAAATTGCCCTGAAGTGGAAATAGAGGCAACTTGTAACAACGTTACTGATGCAAAGCAAAAGCTGGAAGAGCTACGGCCTGACATGGTTTTCCTGGACATCCGCATGCCTGGTAAAAGCGGGCTGGACATGCTGACAGAATTATCTTCAATTAATTTTGAAGTGATCTTTGTTACCGCTCATAATGAATACTTACTGCAGGCATTGCAATTCAGCGCAGTTGATTACCTTATGAAACCTGTGGATGAAGATCGTTTGGTAGAGGCAGTTCAACGTGTAAAGAAAAGATTAAGCCAGAAAAAATCTACTGGCCAGACAGAAATATTGCTGCATAATATCAATAAAGTTGGTTTTCCACTGGAGATGCGACTTTGTTTGCCCACACAAAAGGGATTTACTATTCTAAAACTGGAAGAAATAGCTTATTGCGAAGCGCAAAGAAGTTACACTATATTCCGGCTTATAAATAATAAATCTATCATTGTATCAAAACCATTGTTTGATTATGACCAATTATTAAGTGACACTGTTTTTCTTCGCATACATAAATCCTATCTTATCAACCTGCTGCATGTAAAAGAATACACGCGTGGCGAAGGCGGTACGGTCATTATGAGCAATGGCATGGAAATAGAAGTAAGCCGCCGCAGAAAAGAACAATTCCTTGTAAAAATGAAAGAGTTTTTCAAATATTGATGCGGCAAGGCGAAATCAATTATTGAAATTTTAATTGTAAAACACTGAACCCCTTAATTCTTCCGGTGTAAATACTTCACATCTTATGCAATACCGTTGGAAGAATACTGCCAATCTGTAAATACACCTGGATGAACTAATGGGTAATTCGCATCCTCATGCTGTATAGATATCCATATTTTTATCCTTCCATATTCTATGAATCGCAAAATGAATAGTCCCGCTGTCGTTATTCGCATTATTTCTTCTTTAATTTCTTAAACAAAAATTTGATGTTATGAAAAAAGTTGTTTTGCTCGCCTTTGCAGTCGGCAGTGTTACCGGGGCGTTCGCTAAAGTGATTAAGATCAATGTAACCGATTTCCAGTTTAAAGCCAAAACAGTTAACGCTAAAGTTGGTGACACCATACAGTGGATTTGGAAAACGGGGACGCATACTACCACTTCTACCAGTATACCGGCAGGCGCCACAGCCTGGAACAAACCTATAGATGCTACGCATAAAAAATTTACATTAGTTCTCAAAAAGCCAGGCACATACAGATACCAGTGCAATTTTCATTTCTCGATAGGCATGGTGGGAACAATCAAAGTAACCACAGCGCTTGCAGCGGGTCTGCAGAGTTTTGATGTGAGTGATGCCGATGCGAAATCGTTACTTTCGTGGAAAACCACTTCTTCACAGGATGTTGCCTATTTCTCTGTACAAAAAAGTATGGATGGGGATAACTTTAAAGAAATAGCAAGAATAAATCCTGACCTTTCAAACCAGTATAAATTCACTGACGATAATAACACACCGTCCAAATATGCATACTACCAGGTGGAATTGATTGATACAAAGGGAAACCATGAACTTACAGAAATCAAAATGGGCACGCAAAATACTGCACTGCCTAAACTAATTGCAAACATTAGCCCCAATCCCGTTAGTAATCCTGCACATATAATGTTGCAGTTTAATGCTGATAAGGAAGGCTCCCTGCTGGTACAGTTGTACAACCAGAACGGCGGCTTTATAGCACAAACACAAATGGCAGCATATAAAGGATTAAATAACGGGCATTTTCATTTGGGAGATCTTACACCCGGAATATACTATATTGTCTGTACACTGGACGGGGCCAAAGAAAAACACACAATCATTGTAAAATAGAATAAGTGAGCCGAAATGAAGCCACAGACGGATCTGTGGCTTTTTATTTCCTCCTGAAGCTTAAGGAAGTTACGATTGATTTTAATTATTATCGCCCATCATCCTGGCGAGCGGAAATTCCATTTAGGAGGAACTGTATAAGGACCGCGGAGTTATTGTTCTCTTCAATATTACTGACCCGGTTTGTAAGACAGCACTTGTTGTGCATGTTGTTTCGGATCTGCAAGTGGGTTTTGATCATATCATTACCAAAACTCGGGATAAAGAGCCAGTGCTGGTGTAGGATTAATGTTTATAGCTTACCACCTGCACCGCCTAAATAAAACACCTTTGAGGAAACTGATATGTTTGTGTGTATGCACTCCAGGCATGGCGCTCATTTGATTCTGTGACTTTTTGGCGACAACCATCAGCCACACCGGCGTCACTAATAATTTATTGTTAGTTTTTATTAA
>DATBFI010000671.1:0-5411 GCA_036558585.1 Chitinophagaceae bacterium | reverse complement strand
AGTGAATAAGCTGACCGGAAATGTTTATGCGGAGATCCCGCAACAAGCGGGATGAAGAGTTTGAGAACGGAATGAGCCGCTATCCCTGCAAAGGAGTCCTTGGACCTAAAGGGAGATCTTAAAAGCTTATAAATAATAAACAACTTTAAAATGATAATCACATTTAAAAAGTCCTCCCGTGTCTGCCGGACAGCCTGCCTGTCCGGTAGGCAGGGCAGGCTTCAGGGAGGAGTTAGGAGGGCTTATGTTTAAAAATTATTTCAAAACCGCGTTCAGAAATTTGTGGCGCAATAAATTTTTTTCTGTTATCAATGTACTTGGATTATCTATTGGTATAAGCGCATCGCTGATTATATTTTTGATTGTTCAGTTTGAACTCAGCTATGATAAAGTTGAAACAAATGCTGACCGCATTTATCGTGTGGTAATGGATATGAAGTTTAATGGAGATGATGGTCATTCAGCAGCAGTGCCGGCACCGTTAGCTTCAGCGGTTCAGCGTGAAATTACAGGTATTGAATCAACCGTCCCGGTAATGCAGTTCCAGGGTGATGCAACAGCCAGGGTAAGCATTGAAAAAGAAGGTTCATCAAAACCGGCTGTGTTTAAAAAACAGGCTAATATTGTTTTCACCAATCCTCAATATTTTTCATTATTGCCTTTTAAATGGATTGCAGGTTCGCCGGAGTCTTCATTAAAAAATCCATTTAATGTTGTGCTTTCAGAAAGCAGGGTAAAGCAATACTTTCCTTCAGCCAATATCAATGATGTGATCGGTAAGCAAATAAGATATAATGATGATTTTTCTGCAATCGTCTCAGGTGTTGTACAAGACCTGGATGAGCATACTTCGTTTGATGCAGTTGAATTTATTTCGTTTGCAACCATTGCGCAAACGCACATGCAGGATGACTTTATGATGAACCTTTGGAACGATTGGATGGCTTATTCGCATCTGTATATCAAGATATCGAACAATACAAAAAATGCAAACATTGAAGCACAATTAAATCGCCTTTTTGTAAAGTATAATAAAAACGCCGGCAAGGATGCTGCTAATTATATTCATTTGCACTTACAGCCTTTAAATGATGTTCATTTCAATTCTTTATATGCAAGCTTCGATGGTCGTATTGCACACAAGCCAACATTATATAGCTTGCTTGCTGTTGCTGCATTCCTATTGATCTTGGCTTGCATCAACTTCATTAATTTAACTACAGCAAATGCAGCAAGCCGCGCAAAGGAAATTGGTATACGTAAAACAATGGGCAGTTCGAAAAAGCAACTCATTTTTCAATTTCTTGGTGAAACATTTTTGTATACGGTTACAGCATGTATCATATCATTTTGCATAGCGCCATTGTTACTTAAAATGTTTACTGATTTTATTCCTCCGGGTTTAAATTTTCAGCCTTTCAATCAACTGAGCATTTTCCTCTTCTTATTACTGCTTGCCATTGTTGTAAGTTTTCTTTCAGGATTATATCCTGCGTTTATTTTGTCAGGTTATAACCCGGTAAAAGTTTTAAAGAATCGATCATACAATTTCAGCAATGAAACAAGACATGCATGGATAAGAAAATCATTAACGGTTTCGCAATTTGTAATTGCGCAATTCTTTGTGATTGCAACTGTGATGGTAAGCAAACAAATTAATTATTCGTTGAATGCTGATATGGGTTTTAGAAAAGATGCGATTTTAAGTTTTGATTTGCCACGCCAGGATACTGTTGCCAATCATCGCACTGTTTTGCTGAATGAAATAAAAGCAATTCCCGGTGTACAAATGGCAAGCAGAGGTTTTCTTACGCCTGCTGATGAAGGAGCAGCATTTACCGATATAAAATATGAAGGCAGCGATTACAAAGAAAGCGTACAGTTGCGTTGGGGCGACAGCAATTATTTAAAGTTGTTCAATATAAAAATTCTTGCAGGCAGAAATGTTGAAGCAAGTGACACGATAAAGGAATTTCTGATTAACGAAACTTATGCAAAAGCATTAAGCTTTGAACATCCGCAGGATGCGATAAATAAATTCCTTGATTTTAACGAAATGAAATTGCCCATTGTTGGTGTAATGCATGATTTCAATGAGCAATCATTTCATTCTCCTGTTGGTCCGCTGGTGTTTGCAAGCTTTGATAACAGGAGTTATTTCATTCATGTATTGTTGAAACCACAAAACGGAACAAACTCATCATGGTCGGGTACGATTGCACAAATTCAAAAAGCATATCACCAGTTTTATCCTGATGAAGATTTTACTTATAATTTCTTAGATAAAAAGATTGCAAAGTTTTATGAATCGGAACAACATACTGCAAGCTTATTAAGCTGGGCTACCGGTTTATCAGTTCTTATAAGTTGTCTTGGTCTATTAGGGTTGGTGATTTATACCATTAATACACGCACAAAAGAAATCGGCATCAGGAAAATATTGGGCGCAACTGTTACAAACATCCTTTCTATCTTATCAAAAGATTTTGTGCAGTTGGTATTGATTGCATTTGTAATTACAACGCCGGTTGCCTGGTGGGCAACTTATAAATGGCTGCAAAATTTTGCTTTTAAAATTAATATGAGCTGGTGGATTTTTGCTTTATGCGGCTTTGCTATGTTATTGATCGCTCTTATCACATTAAGTATTCAAACAATTAAAGCGGCATTAGCAAATCCGGTAAAATCATTACGAACAGAGTGAGAATAAGTGGGAAGAGCCTGCCTTGCCTACCGGACAGACTGCCGGCAGACAGGTTTGCGAACGGAATGAGCAGTCCCTCCAACTCCCCAAGGGGGAGGACTTATGGAGGGTCATCTATTATATGAAAACTTAAACAATAACCGAACTTAAAATCCCTTTCGCCTAAGGCGGAGAGGTTAGGAGGGGCCATGTTTCGCAATTATTTTAAAACAGCATGGAGAAATCTTTTTAGGAACAAAGAATTTTCAATAACAAACATTCTTGGTTTAACGATTGGGATTTCGTGTACCATTTTTATTTTATTGTGGGTGTATGATGAACTTACTTATGATAAGTTTCAAAAGAACTATAGCAACATTTACCAGGTTATTGCTAACCGTGATTTTAATAACCAGGTTTTTACAGACAGAAGCATGGCCCTTCCACTTGCCGGTGCGCTTGAAAACAGCTCACCGCAAATAAAGCATGCAGTTGTTACTACGTATCAGCAACAAAACATACTTGCATATAACAATAATAAAATAAAGAAAGAGGGTTATATAGTAAGTGATCATTTCTTTGATATTTTTTCATGGCAGTTTGTAAAAGGCAATGCAACTACTGCTCTTAAGAATCCCAATTCAATTGTACTTACAGAAGATGCAGCCAAGGCTTTTTTTGGAAACGCAGATCCCATTAATAAAGTGCTGACTTTTGAAAATAACAAAAGCGTAAAAGTCAGTGCTATAGTTAAACGCCCGCCGGGCAATTCCACTTTTCAGTTTGACTGGATAATACCTTTTAATTATGATGATCCTGATACAAAAGCTTCGATGAAGGAATGGATAAATTCTTCGTGGAATGTGTTTATACAAACAGTGCCGGGCGTTGATACCGCTTTATTAAATAAGAACATCACCAAAATAAAAAGATCGCATGGCAATGATGAGATCAGCAGCTACTTTGTTTTCCCGATGAACCACTGGCATTTGTACAGCGATTTTGAAAATGGCAAAAACACCGGCGGCATGATTGAATATGTACGTTTGTTTTCAATTATTGCTGTTATCATTTTGCTGATAGCATGCATCAACTTCATGAATCTTTCTACTGCAAGAAGTGAGAAACGTGCGAAAGAAGTTGGAATAAGAAAAACACTTGGCTCAAACAAAACGCAATTAATAACACAATTCTTTTTCGAATCGTTCATCTTAACATTGATTGCTTTTGTGCTTGCAATTCTTGTTGTACTTGTTTTGTTGCCATCGTTCAATTTGATGGTAGATAAACATCTTTCATTAAACATAACGCAGCCGGTGTTCTGGATTATGACATCAGGCATTATTTTATGTACTGCTTTTGTTGCAGGCAGTTATCCTGCATTATATCTTTCTTCATTCAATCCTGTAAAAGCTTTAAAGGGAACAATTGTTTCAGGTAAAAAAACAATTTTGCCGAGACATATTCTTGTTACATCGCAATTTGTAATTTCTATTTTACTGATATCTGCAACCATAATTGTTTACCAGCAAATACAACATGTGAAAGATCGGGATATGGGTTATAATCCTGATGGACTTGTAATGATTCCATCAACGCCGGACACTGATAAAAGTTTTGCTGCAATAAAACATGATTTATTGGCATCAGGCATTATTACAAGCGTTACAAGAACATCATCACCCATTACAGAAGTTTGGTGGAATACAGGTGCACCTGATTATGATGGTAAACCTGCAAATGCTCAAATCATCATGGGCGGTCTTGCTACTGATGTTGATTTTGCAAAAACGATGCACGTAAAAATATTGCAGGGGCATGATTTTACAGGAACACCTGTCGATTCAACTTCAATGATGTTAAATAAAGCTGCAGTTGATGCAATGAAATTGAAAAACCCGATCGGCATGCGAATGCGTTATGGAAGAACATACACAGTAATTGGAGTAACAGATAATGTTATCATGACTTCTCCTTACGAACCGCCATATCCTATGTTGATGGTGTATGATGGAAATAATTCAAGCATGAATACGATGCGTATTAAAGCCGGAGTTTCTGCGCAAAAAGCAATTGCAGTTTTACAAACAGTATTTAAAAAATATAACCCTGCAGTGCCGTTTGAATACAAATTTGTTGACCAGGAATTTGAAAAGAAATTTTTAACGGAGGAATTGATCAGCAAACTCACAAATATTTTTTCAGCGCTTGCAATATTCATTTGTTGTCTTGGCCTGGCAGGATTAGCATCATTCACCATCGAAAAACGTTTCCACGAAATTGGTGTGCGTAAGGTGCTTGGTGCAAGTGTGCAGCAATTGCTGATGCTTATTTCAAAAGAATTTTTAAAGCTCGTTGTAATTGCATTTGTAATTGCGGTGCCGCTCACATATTGGTTAATGGATAACTGGCTCGGAAAATACAATTATCACATCAGTATTAGCTTGTGGCTTTTTATAATTGTAGGTATTGCCATGTTTGTGCTAACATTAATTGTTGTGAGTTTAAACACAATACGAGCAGCAATAAGCAGCCCGGTGAAGAGCTTGAGAACGGAGTAAAGCCCCTATCCCTCCAAAGGAGTCCTTGGACCTAAAGGGGGATTTTAAAGGTTTACAAATATGAACAACTTTAAAATGATAATCACATTCAAAAAGTCCTCCCCTGTCTGCCGAACAGGCAGGCTTTAGAGAGGCTTTAGGAGGGCTTTATGTTTAAAAATTATTTC
>DATBFI010000670.1:0-1510 GCA_036558585.1 Chitinophagaceae bacterium | reverse complement strand
ACGATCAATTTTATTTTCATTATTAAGAGCAAAATGCACAGCACTATCAAGCAATCTGCTATTCATTTTTAATTCATCCGGTTTTTTTGTTTGCCAGTCAGCATCGGGATAGTACAATTGCGCATGAAGCGAATGAAGATTAACATTTATGAAAAAAGTTACCAGGATTTTTAAAAAGATCGATTTCTTCATGTAGTTCTTTTACGTCCAAAAATATTTCAAAAATAATTGAATAAAGTTGCGATGTGTTCGTGAATAAAGAACCCAAATGTAAAAGTGTTCCGCATTTGCGGAAACAAAAGAATAATAGTAGCAATGTAGATCGGCCCATAAAAAATTAAAAATTCTGCTCAATAATTTCCTGACATTAGTTATAAAAATGAATTGTAGCCGAATCAATATTTTTGCCGGATGCAGAAACCTGTATTGGTAATTAAATTAGGGACCGCAGTTATTTCAGGCAATGATGGAGTTATCAATCGTCCCGTTATTAAAAAAGTTGCAACAGAAATTGCTGCGCTTTATACTAATTACAGGGTGGTATTGGTTTCAAGCGGCGCGGTAGGCAGCGGCAGGGCATTTATTCATAATTATAAAGGTAACCTCACCGAACGAAAAGCTGCAGCAGCAATAGGCAATCCGCTGCTTATACAATTGTATCAAAAATATTTTTCCGGCTATAATATTCCTGTAGCACAGGCTTTATGCGAACGGCATCATTTCTCTAACCGTTTGCAATTTTTGCAGTTGAAAGAAACATTTTCTGCATTTTGGCAAAATGGTATTCTCCCAATTGTGAATGAAAATGATCTTGTAAGTAATGTGGAATTAAAATTTTCTGATAATGATGAGCTCGCTACTTTAACAGCAGTAGGTTTTGATGCCGAAACGCTTATTATTTGTACATCTGCCGGTGGCTTTATGAATGATGAGAAGAAAATTATTCCGGTTGTAGATAAAATTGATAATACAATTTTGAGTTATGTAAAAAAAGATAAAAGTGATCTTGGATTGGGTGGAATGGTCTCGAAACTTACTTTTACAAGACTTGCAAATTCATTAGGAATACGAGTTATCATTTGTGGTTTGTCTGGCAAGACTCCTTTTGCATCAGCGCTGACAGGCGCAAACGGGACTATTTTTTTGCCACAGTCATCTAATTTAAAAGCAAGACAAAAATGGCTGGCAAGCGGTTCCATTACACTGGGGAGTATTTCAGTGGACAAAGGCGCTGCGAAAGCATTACATCAACGCAGGAGTTTACTCACGGTTGGCATAACTAAAGCAGATGGAAAATTTGCGCCCGGTGAAGTAGTACAATTGATGGATGAAGAAGAAAACATTATTGGAGTTGCTAAAGTTAAACTGGATACAGATGCCATTCGGGAAAACATTTCGAGGAAAAATGTATTGGCAGCACATGCTGATGATATTGTAATTTTTTAAAGTGAAAACTAATGTCTATTGAACCACTCATCATAAAAACTCATAAAGCAGCGATACAGCTTCG
>DATBFI010000669.1:0-15473 GCA_036558585.1 Chitinophagaceae bacterium | reverse complement strand
GGGCAGGGGGCAGTACGAACTTAAGAATTATGAAAAGGCAATTGAATATTATGGAAAAGCCATTGAAAAAAATCCGGAATACTCCGCCGCATATTTTGAAAGAGGAGATTGCTATCATAATCTTCAAAAGTATGAATTAGCTATACCGGAGTTTGATAAATCAATTGAGATTAATAAGAATTGGGAAGTGGCGAATGACTTAAACTCTGCATACTTTAGCAGGGGTCTTGCCTATTACTCAATTGAACCCAAGTCCAATGAAAATATGAACTTTGCGATAAAGGACTATTCTCAATATATTGACTTAAATCCTACTCCTAATGCATACTGGAACCGGGGGTTGGCATATAACTTTCTTAGAAATTTTGACAAAGCAATTGCCGATTATAAAAAATGGTATGAAACGGATAATATCAATTCAAATAGAACTAAGGCTGGTAGAGTCACACAAATGGTAAAATGCTTTTCTGAGCTTGGAAAACAAGATGAAATTGAAAAATGGTCAAGAATCGGTTTAGATTTGCTTGGGAAAAATGTAGAGGCATTTGATGATAATAATAACAATTAAGATCAAGTAGATTTTCTAATTATTCTGTTATTCTTATTAATAAATATTAAACTCACTAAGTGATTTAAGCTTTTTAGAAGTCCGGGATCTTGTGGCGGTTCTTGTTACATTTAAAATAACATTAGTTTCTTCTTCAACTTTTGAAATAATTGTTCGGGCATCACTGAAAATAAGGTCATTGGATGTTAATACAATTCTCTTAAAAAACCGAAGTGATTCATCTGCACTTGTAAAATCTCCTTTATTAACATCATCCTGCAGCTTTTTATAACTACTGGCTATATCAGGTATATTAAACCAGTCAGTTCGTTCTTTAGTTGTGAATATTTGAAAAACCAAATAGGGATAATCTTTTATAGGATTCTTATTAACATCCATTAATTTGTAGTCATTGTCGATTTGTAAATCTTTAATAGCAATTTCTTCCTTTGGCGCCCGCATTACAATATAATAACCGGTATTTATGGGTTCAAAGGTTTTTGAAATACCAATTTCCAGCACGGTATCATCTGCTCCTCCGGTTAATAAATTAATACCATCTTTTAATGGCTCTGCATAAGGTAAAGCAGAAGCTATGTATGATACCCCTGCTAAATCTGACATTTTAGTGAGCAAATTCAAAAAAGGTGCAGCTAAATCAGCAGATTTAATTGAGAAAAGACCTATCTCCATATCAAGTTTACCACCTCGATATGGTATAGGGCCAAGAAGTGGCTTATCAATATTTAAAACCCTATCAATATTTTTTGGATCTAATTCCTGCAATTTTCCTGCTGTAGTAACTGTATTAAATTCAGCTTCCTTTCCTCCGCGGTGCGGGATCGTTATAAAACTATGAACTACCCCATAAAAACGAGCGAGCCCCTGGCGAATGTTTACAATTCGCAACGACTTTAAATATATTTTTATATATTCCTCGTTGGCTGAAATTTCTTTTATCTCAATATCATTGGGAGTTTGGTTTTGTGGTAGCCTTGTATAAAACCAATCTTCTGCCCTTTTTTTAAAAATTGACGACCACCATGTCATGTTTGCGTTTTTAATTAAGAGAAAAATTCTTAAAAATAATTATTCCTTACTTGTCTCAATAAAATTAATAAGTAAAAATTAAAAATTTATAACATAAAAAAACTCTTCTCATGTTTTTTTCGTTTCCCTTTGCTCTTCATAGCATATTGAGGTATTATTAAAAACAAATTTGCATGTAAATTGCCTGCAAATAAAATTGAGGAATGCACAGCATAAAACCAATACCGTTCACAGCTACAATTGAGATCATTGGTGTAAACCCGTTTGTGTTTTTACCGGGAAAAATTTTACAAAGAATTTTTAAACAGGCGGGAAAAGAAAAAGGAAAAATTCCTGTAAAAATAAAAATTGAAGGACATGAGTTTATTCAAACCCTTATTAAATACAGCGGCGAATGGCGTTTGTATTTAAATACCCCAATGCGTAAAGCCGCAAAAAAAGAAGTAGGTGATAAGGCAAAATTTGAAATCATGTATGATCCGTCTCCAAGGATAATTCCCATGCATCTTAAATTGAAAAACGCATTGATGAAAAATAAAAAAGCGAACAAAGTTTTTGAAAGTTTAGCTCCTTCACGGCAATCAGAAATTACCCGCTACATTTCATTTCTAAAAAATGAAGAGACAGTCGATAAGAATGTCGCGAGAGCCATTAATTTTTTGTTGGGCAAAGAAAGATTTATCGCTCGTGATAAACCATAATTCAATAATGAATTTAAATGGATGCACAGGCTTTATATTGAGCTTTTTGATCGCTAAACGAAACATGAGAGCAGGATATTTTTGTCCCCTTATTAAACTTTACTTCTCTCCCTTAAGTGCCGACAGGCGCAGCTATCCGGATCATTTTTATTCATGCTGTTTGCACGCCGCTATCCCTCGGAGCAAAATAATCTCTCACAGAAATGTTGCTCCTGCTGGTTTGTGTCATTGTACATGAAGCCACAAACAAAAGCAGCAGGAGCAATAATTTTCTCATGTGTGAAGTTTTGTGACAGGAAGCTAAAAAAATTGTTGCTTCTTGCTTCGAAACCGGAATAAAAAGCCAGTTCACACTGACTTTTTTTAATGCAGAATTTTATCTTAATTCAACTGGACTGGAACATCCAGTGCTTACCGAATTTATCTTCCAATGAACCAAACCATCCGAAGAATGCTTTGGTTAAAGGCTGCTCAACTTTGCCACCTTCTGAAAGTTTATCAAAAACTCTTCTTACTTCTTCTTCGCCGGAGCAAATAAGCGCAAGATAAACCGTATTGCCTTCAGTGGGTTGGGTTGGCGCCATGTCTGATGCCATGATCTGAATTGTATCGCTTTTCAAATGCGAGTGCATTACCTGGTTATGCAGATGTTCGGGCATTTGGTCCTTAGCAGGAGAGTCGCCTGCAAGTTGAAGCGATAATTCTCCGCCAAAAATTTCTTTATAAAAATTCATTGCTTCGGTGCACCTGCCATAGAAGTTCAAATAGGGAATCAATGTTGCCATAATTATAAATTTTGATGCTTAAATGTATGTTTTTTTATTTCTCGCTTATCGTAGTTTATTATCAATAAAAAAACAATTCGGCTATCTGATTAACCAGGTCACAGCGTTGAATGGATCGTATTTATTTTTATAAAGGACAATTAACGCGTGTAAAAAGCAAAGGTAAAGTGCTCACCTCTTGCTGTCTCCAAAAACCGTTTATCGAATTTGCAGTCATCACAAATAATAAAGATTGTAGATTTCCTTTCTAAACACAGCACTATGCACCACTATAAAAAAATTAAATGGTAATGAACAGTAAACTTTTAAGTCAAGTTTATTCCCTGGTTCTTCTGCTAGGTATAATAATATGATAAATGAAAGATTTATTTTTTGTTCTCTTTTTATCAATTGGAGTTGATCATTGTTTTTCACAGTCTCCCGGTGTAAGAAACGGGCACAATATGGTTTATTACTCTCCTTCAAAAAGTATAATACTGTTCGGGGGCGCAGATGATGTAAGAGTTTATGGAGACACATGGAGTTTCTCAAATAATAAGTGGAAAAAGATTACCGACAGCGGACCTTCGCCGAGAACATTTCCTTGTATGGTTATGACAGATAACTATATTTTACTCTTTGGCGGTAACAGTGTTTTGTTTGGGAGCGACAAAAATCCTGTACATTATCTGGACGACACATGGAAATTTCAAAATGGCTCATGGAAAAAAATTGAGGTAAGTATTCATCCTGTTGCCAGGGCTGAAGCAGCTATTGCATATGACACCATACGCAAAAAAGTAGTGCTTTTTGGCGGTCGTGAGGCCGGAGAGAAATGGATATTAGACGATACCTGGGAATTCGACGGACGTGAATGGCGCCAAATATTTGCTCCGGGACCTGCTGCGAGAAGCGGCGCTGTTATGGTTTATGATACTCAGGATAAACAAATTATTTTGTTTGGCGGTAATCCTGTAATTGCAAAAGAAAAAAATTATAACGGTCCCATGTGGTCATGGAACGGAAATAAATGGAGTTCGATGAATTCAGATGCACCACTCATTTTCAATTCCTGTATGGCTTATAACAAAAAAGAAAATTTCATCTTACGGTTTGGTGGATGGAATGGGGAAAAAAGAGTTAATGATACATGGATATATAAACATAATCGGTGGAAGAGATTGAATCTTAAAATAGCGCCGGTTGCGAGGAATCACGCCATAATGATTTACGATTCTGAGAACGATTCTTTTTTTTTATATGGTGGTCACGATGGAGAAAATGTTTTTGGGGATATGTGGATATTTAAAAACAAAAAATGGAAATTACTTTTTGCTGAACCTTCCCGCAGAAGAATAGAAAATGAGCATTAAGAACGAGGTTACCTCTTCGTGGTATTCAATAGATAATAAACAAATTTTACTGTCCCATGCTCTTCCCTATCCTGAGGACTTACCCGCATTTTATTCAAACCCCGTAGTGCTCCCGATTTTCGGTACAATGAAGAGAGCACTACGAAGAGAAAATAACATCAAAATTTTGCTATTTTATCAAAACCATCTTTTTTGAAGCTGATGTTTTTCCATTGACCACTAAAGTATATGTATAAGTACCTGCCTTTAAATCTCCGCTATTTATTGTTGTTTGCCCGCTTTCATCAGCTTTTAATAATTTAACCAGAACACCATTCATATCATACAAATTGATTTGTGCTGTGCTGCCTTGTGGTAAACGATACTGAATAACGGTGCTTTGATTAAAAGGATTTGGTTGATTTTGTTCAAGGGTGGCGGCGTTTATTTCGTTACTTACGCTATTATTGCTGCCTGTACTACTTACGCTATTATGATTAATGATCATCTCTAACTTTGCAATACGTTCTTCAAGTGTAACAATTTTTTGTTGCTGTTGCTGCATTGCTTGTTCTTGTTGCTGTATCTGTTTCACTTGCTCCTCCATCTTTTTTTGCTGCTCCTGGATAGCTTTAATTGCAATTACACCATAAGCACTATAATTTACTGCATAACGATCATTATCACTCCTGGGAATAGTAACAATTTCAGGGAAAATCTTTTCCACCTCTTGGGCGATCATGCCAAAATGCATCTTGTCGGATGATTTGTTTTGAAGAAAATGATATTTTTTCACCTGGAGCTGCATTACTTTTTCTAATACATCAGGCGCCTGCTCGATGTCTTTTTTAGCCCGCCTGTCAGACAAAGCTGAATAATCACCCGACAAAGGATCGAAAAATCCTACTACAACATCTGATGCCACAGTAAGAAATGCATCATCTGTTTCAAAAATTGTCCAGTTTCTGCCGTTTGCAGCAACATTTTGAAGACGCAATCCATGATTACCAAAGCCGGGGCCGTGTAATATATGCAGTTCGGTTGAGGGCGCTGTAGTTCCTAAGCCAAGAAATCCTTTACTCGTGAGAGTCATACGGGTGATGCTTGCTGTATTAAACTGCATGCCGCTTTTTACATTCGGATTGTTGTAAACAATAGCGCCGTCCTGGTTACTTGCTCCGGTACCAAACAACACGCCTGTTTCTTTTGCAGTTGGCGCAAGCACGCTGATGAAATTATCATTAGTGTTTTCAGTAACAATAGTGGAATTGGCAAACGGCGCTATGCCGGAGTTTCCTCCAAAAACATGAAGATTTCCTTTAGGCGAACCCGTTCCAATACCCAATGCACCTGTGTTGGTGAGCGTCATGCGGGTGATAGCGCCACCGGTGTTAAACTGCATGCCGCTCTTAGCAGTGGGGTTATTGTAAACAATAGCTCCATCCTGGTTGTTGAGACCGGTGCCGAATAAAATAGCAGTTTTATTTGCTGCCGGCGCAAGCAAACTGATGAAATTATCCCTATCGCTTTCTGTTGCTATGGTTGAATTGACAGATGGTGTATTGCCGGAGTTTCCTTCAAAAATATGCAGGTTTGCATGGGGAAACGAAGTTCCAATACCAACCAGCCCTGTGGCACTGATTGACATTCTTTGTGTGTTATTTGTAAAAAAGCTGACCGGAGTATTATTTGTACTTCCCAGTTTTTGAGTTCCGTTTAAACTGTTGCCTGATAATTTCCATTGACCCGTTTGAGCGATAGATATATACTGCAGCACAAAAACAAATGCTGTCATAAGTGTAAAATTTTTAAGTCGCATTGAGTGATTATTTAACTTTTAAAAAGATTTTTGAAGGGTGCAAATTTGAGTTGGAACGCAGGCGAAAAAGCTAACCAAAAATGTTTGTGAATATCCCCAAATGAGGGGAGAGAAAAAATCAATTGGTGTATCAAGATTTAATGATTGCGCAGGAAGACAAGAATCAGCCCTCAACAGTCCATTGCCTGTTGATCGTTTTAAATGAGTTATTTTAGAAAAAGAAATTTATCAATAAATTGAATCCGGTTCAATCATCTGATTATGGTTTTGCTGCGCAACTGCGCGGATTCGGACCACCTGGAATTCTTTTTATACTCCTCATAGTTTTTAGTGGAAATATAATGTTGTCCAACATGATTGTTTTACCCATAGGTGCTGCGTTAGTGTTTCTATGGATTCAATTATCACATACCCGGTGGTGTGAGATCGGTTATACAAAACCAAAGAACTGGCTTACGACAGTATGTGTTGGCCTTCTTTTCGGAATTGTATTCAAATTCGTGATGAAAGCAATCATAATGCCTCTTTTCGGCGCAGATCCTATTAATGCTTCCTATCATTTTCTGGCGGGTAACCAGCCTTTACTTCCTGCGGCTATTTGGGCCATGATCGCTGCGGGGTTTGGTGAAGAAACTGTTTTTCGTGGCTATATGTTTGAACGGTTAGGAAAACTTTTTGGATCAGCGATTGGTGCAAAAACATTAATTATATTAATCACCTCAGTATGGTTTGGATTCGCTCACTATCATGACCAGGGGTTAACTGGTGTTGAACAAGGAACTATTACAGGACTCGTTTTTGGAATTATATACCTTAATTCAGGCAGCATCTGGTTGGTAATGATTGTACATGCCGCCTTTGATCTTACAGCCCTCGCTATGATTTATTGGAATTTTGAAGCTACAGTTGCTCATTTCATTTTTAAATAGCCGGTCAGTTTTTCTTAATTAGTACTGATCTCTTCCGAATTAATTGGAATGAATAGATTCGATGTCTCTGAACTTTTCCATTTCTTCCATAATCGCAATGCCAACATCAAAATGAATTTCCTTATAGACGTTGATGTTTTTTCTAATCGTTGATAACGTCAAAGAACCAACAGCGGGACAAAGATTTCCTTATAAAAACAAAACTGAATGTAAACAACTTACAAACGGGTTTCAATAAAAAATATTTATAGCTAATTTTCTGCTGAAAGATTTCCGTATCCATGTTTTTCAAAGAACACGGGTTGCTGTATCCATTCCGCCCGGCACTAAATAGTTAAATCAACAAGATTTCCGATCAGTTATAACATATTATGCTATCTTTACCCTGATAATAAGCCGCAGCAAAAAGATTCTGCAAAATTTTACTTCTTCACACCTTGTATTTTTTTTAGTTTCTTATTTCTTGCTTCCTTACGATCAACGGTAATCTATTTCAATTTTTAATTTTTAATTTTTCATTTTATGAACCTGTATGTCTCTAATCTCAGTTTTCAGATAACTGAAGAAAACTTAAACGAAATGTTTTCAAAATATGGCAAAGTAAATTCTGTAAAAATTATTCTTGATCGCGAAACACAACGTTCCCGTGGCTTTGCTTTTGTGGAAATGTCATCTGAAGCTGAAGGCAATGAGGCCTTATCGGCTTTGAATAATAAGGAAGTGGGGGGCAGAACGATGAATGTGGCGGTAGCAAGAGAAAAACAAGACAAAGGCAACAACAGCTTCTATCAACGCAGAAATGATAATAAACGCTGGTAACTAAACTATAAAGTGAGTATTGGCGAGTTGTACCTTATTAAGTTTAGAATTTCTATTTTAGACCTTTTGGACGCATTGCCTCCTCAACTTTTTAAATAAAATGCAAAACAATGGCTGGTAAATTTAAGGCGAACGACAGGGTACAATTAATCTCGGGTAGCCACACCATGACTGTTGTTGGTCTTGCTAAAACACATACTTCTAACGGGGATGTTTTACTAATAGATAAGTATGAATGCTCCTGGTTTGATGGCGTAAAATCCCAGAAAGCCGTATTTAAAGAAGCTCAGATAAAATTGATTCAGGGACTGTAGTAGCTTCTGTTTTTACCGGTTCAGTCACATAGTGAATAAAATAAAATTGATTGGTATGTTTGCTTCTATCTGGAGTAAATACTTTCCTGTGGTGAAGATTTTGATGAAGAAGTCTGCGAATTCTGACCAGGTTCTTGACTTCAACAGTATAGACTTTGAACGCTTAGGAAAAGCGCGTAAAGCCGGTTATAAATTCAATATTGAATTTGTTGACGGAAAACTTAGTAATAATTTTGGCAACAACGAACTTGCAGCAAGTTTAGTGACTGAATTAAGGGAGGATACTACTACTAACGCACTTTTGTCGATGAATAATTACGAATTTAGTTTCAATACCAGGCTTCAGCTGTCTATAAAAAACACCGGAAAGCAGAAGGATCATTCTGAAGAAGAGATAAATAGAGAAACGTCCTTGCTATGAACAAAAGCGCCGATCCCAAGGCGCCAGTATCCTAATCTTTATTGTTTCACTTAATGCTATTTTATGACAGAGGTTAAAAATCCACCGAAAGACTTAACGATAATCAATGTCGGTAATGATGCAGAACTCGAGTGGTGGGCAGACTATTTTCAGATAAATAAAGATAAAATCAAAGAGGCTGTGATCAGAGTTGGTCCTTTAGTCATATCTGTTCGAAGGTATCTGCAGAAGTAAACTCAACGAGCTTACGTTATTCATAGATTTCCTGCAAATAATAAATAACTTTTTGCTATCCGTATGTCTGCGAGCCAGTTCTTCAACTGGCATCCGTCTGGGTGGGGGCACGTTCAAAGAATCAAGTATAAAGGTTTGTGGCAATCTTGCGATGTGCTATCTCGTTATGTGTTCCTTAAGCAAGAGATTGCGCCAGCTTTGCTGCACAAATTTCGCAATGACGTAGAGTAAACAAGGACTCCGCTACTATGATTCTGTCTGATCGGTATGCAAAATCTTATCTTCACACAAGCGGAAAACGCTGACTTTTTAAAAATCATAATTTTAAATCATTATGAACAACGATAAGCAAACAACAATAGCAGATCGCAATTACAGCACTATTAGCCCATCCGCAGAAATGTTGCTAAGGACTAAAGGATATACCAATATTCCCTTTGCAAAAGAAGCCGCCCAATTATATGCATATCCGGAATCATATACAATTGATTTACGTGACAAAGATTTTACATTTTGGACAAGACTGGCTCATTTTGAAAACAGGTATTGGAGTATTGATCAACTGCTTTCGGAAATTGATGCTAAAAATATTTTAGAAATATCATCCGGGTTTTCGTTCCGTGGTCTAAAGGCTGTGCAGGAAAATGATGTCCATTATATTGATACGGACCTGGTTGAAATAATAGAAGCAAAAAAGAATTTACTTGCTCAGCTGCAAAAAGGAATAACTGCAAAAGGAAGATTAGAAACATTGCCACTTAATGCACTTGACGAAAAGCAATTTTCAGAAATCATAAGCCATTTTTCAGAAGGAGAAATTGTAATTGTAAACGAAGGCTTATTAATGTATTTGAATAAAGAAGAAAAAGAAAAGCTATGCCGGATCATTCATAATATTTTAAAGCAACATGGTGGTTACTGGGTGACAGCCGACATTTACATTAAAAAAGAATTAGACAAAAAACTTTTTAAGATTGATGAAAAATTACTCGAGTTTGCCAAACAACATAAGATTGCGGAAAACAGGTTCGATAACATAGAGGCAGCGGAAGAATTTTTTAAATCCATGGGTTTTGTCATTGATAAAGAAGCTGAACCAGATTTTTCAAAACTAACTGCTTTAAATTATGTTTTTAAAACTGCTACGGAGCAGCAGTTGCAGCAACTAAAGGAGGTCGGAAAAATACAGGCAACATGGCGATTAAAACTTGCAGGTGATTACAGCTAATCTTAAATATTTGCTATCATATATCCGTGGTTATGAAAAAGTGTTACATAACTTCAGCAAATGAAACCATTTTTTCGCCGCCTGTTAAATGCAGGAATAGACCCGCAATCTCCTTCCCAGCAAACAAGGCAAATTTCTTTTTTGAATACGCTGGTATTACTCGTGCTACTTTTAATAGCACTTAATTTATCGTTTGCGTTTGTAGTATTGCCGCATACTCCCGCGGCCTGGGCATTCATGTATGTCTTGATAATCCACTGGGTATTGATTGCCTTTACGCTCGCATTTAACTTTTCACACAAATACACCGCAGCCAGGATATATTTTTGTTTGATAGCGGCAAGTTTTATGACGATATATTCGCTTCTTCTTGGAGTGGAAAGCGGCTGGAATATTTTTTTACCGGTTATTATTTTTCTTGAGTTCTATATTTTTCCAGTGAAAGAAAAAGCATGGATATATATCATTGGCACCTATTGCATCATTTGTTTTATTGGCATTGAGGTCTGGTTTATTTATTATCCCTCGTTAAAATATTATCCTTCTGAATTTATCAGGATGGCTAAATATTTTAATTCTTTCGGTTTTTTATTTTGTGCGGGCGCAATGGGAGTAGCGGGTTATGCAACTATTAACAAGGCAGAAAAAAAACTTGCTGAAGAGCATTTAAGGTCAGAAAAGTTATTGTTAAACATTCTACCCGGACCAATCGCAAAACGTTTAAAAGAAAGTTCGGGTGTTATTGCCGACAGTTATTTAAATGTAACTGTATTATTTGCCGACATTGTTGATTTTACAAAATTGTCAGGTAATGTATCTCCTGAGAAATTGGTTCAGTTGCTGAATAATATTTTTTCAAAATTTGATGAACTGGCTGACCAATTCGGTCTGGAGAAAATTAAAACCATCGGTGACGCTTACATGGTTGTTGCGGGATTGCCAGAACAACGTAATGATCATGCAGAAATAATGGCAACAATGGGAATTGCTATACTTGATGCTATTCAAAAATTGAATACTGCAGAGGAATTTAAAGTGAATGTGCGTATCGGAATTTGCTCCGGTCCTGTAGTAGCAGGCGTTATCGGCAAGCGGAAATTTTCTTATGACCTATGGGGTGATTGTGTTAATACTGCTTCAAGAATGGAATCACATGGTGTTGCCGGGGCGATACAGGTTACGGAAAGCACATTTCGATTACTGCAGGACAAATATAATTTTGATTGCCGCGGAATGATCGAGGTAAAAGGAAAGGGATTAATGAAAACTTATTTGCTGAAAAACCATCGTAGTGAAGAGCAAAATGTTTCCCTCAGGCCCTGAGAAGTATCGTGAATGAAAGGAAGAGCTTATTTTTATCACCTAAAAATTAACTCACCGCATAAAACGAAACTATGACAACCAGAACTGCCAACCTTATTTACTGGATATCTACTATTGTTTTCGCAGCACTTATGATATTCTCTGCAGCAGGCGGTGTTCAGCCTTCGCAAGCCGCTATACAATTGATACATGAACAATTGGGTTACCCGGTATATTTTATACAATTTATCAGTATTGCCAAATTGATCGGCTGCATCGTCATCCTTATCCCCGGTTTAAATCGTAGTGTAAAAGAATGGGCTTATGCCGGTCTTTTTTTTGATCTTACAGGTGCTATTTATTCCGGTGTTGCATCATCTGGTAAGTTTGATCCTCTGATGATCACTATGCTTATATGGGTACTGCCCGGAATTTTGTCTTATTATTATTGGCATAAGAGATTAAAGAACTAATATTTCCTGCCTTCGCATTGGGATACCAGGTCAGCTTTGCATGTGTGTTGAAAATCTTACAAATACTTTGTCGTTTATGTAAACTCTACTGTTGTCGCAACAATGAGACCGGGTTATAGGCGGTTTACCATAACAATTATTCGGGACTCATTACTAGAACTTCATGAGAACAAAAACAAAAAATTTGTTTTTAACCTTATCTTTTTTGCATAAAAAAATGAGCAATGTAGTATTAGAAAGATGAAACCGTTGCTTCATTATTTAAATAGTTAAGGATAATGAAGACAGACAAACCGCAAAAATTTCTTTAGAATATTACATGATATGCATCAATTACAGAATGAAATGGTCCTGATCACTTTTCAATTTCGCTCGTCACCTTGTCCTGAATGAAGTTTATGATTGTTAAGCGAACAAAAAACAGCGGGCTCTTTAATCTTCTCCCCAGATAATTAAAATAAATTTTTTGTAGCTTTTTGAAAGTAGGTGCTACTAATATCTTAAAGTATTCAATTTTCGATGGCAGATAAGTTAGACGATAATTTTCTTGAGCATATTAATGAGAACCTGGGAATAGCACATAAGGTGTGCAGGATATATTTTCAGGATGCCGACAAACGTGCAGATGTTTTGCAGGAAATGATGTACCAGCTCTGGCGTTCTTATCCGCGTTTTGATGCAAGGAGTAAATTTTCTACATGGATGTACAAAGTTTGCCTGAATACGGCGCTTACATGGAAACGCAATAATAAAAGAAAAAAGACAGAACCGCTTTCATTAGCGTACCATCAAATCCCGGCCGATGCGTCTGAAAATAAGGATGAAGCGATCAACCTGCTTTTTGATGCGATAGCTAAACTCTCGCCATTGAACAAAGCCATCATACTTCTTTACCTGGAGGGCATGAGTTATGAAGAGATAGCTTCTGTTACAGGGCTTTCACGCACGAATGTAAGTGTGAAATTGGTTAGAATAAAAAAAGAACTTGAAACAGAATTAAAGAAAAAAATTAAATCTATTAACGATGTCAACACTTGAGGAATTGAAAAAAATCTGGGAACAAAAACAAGATGCAGGTACAGCCACTGCAACTTACACAAACGCGTCTTTTGAAAAAATTATAAAGACCCGTGTGAAAAAACATACAAAAAATGCATTCCAATATTTTTGGGCATCGTTCACCTTGCAAATAATCGTTTACTCGCTGTTAAGTCATGTAATAGTTAAATACGGCCAGGACAAACCTATTCTTTATTTCGCAGTGGCTGGTGTTTTATTGTTTATTCCGTTTACTATTATGCTTATGCGAAAATTTAAAAAACTGGCTACGGCAAAACCAGTGCAGGAAGAAAACGCTAATGCTTCCTTATATGACTATGTGCTTCACCAGCAAACTTTGTTGTACAGCTTTTACAATTTTAAAAAATGGTACGAATTTTTTTTAACGCCGTTAAGCTGTGCCATAGGAGTTTCACTGGTATTTGAATTGTATGTGCCCGGCGGGGTCACAGAACATTGGCCGGGTGCCGTAATCGCTTTCATTATCTCACTCATATCCTGCATCGCAGCTATTTATTCAGAGAATAAAAAAAGTTTTATCCAACCTATTCACCAACTTCAAAATATTCTTGACGAGTTTAAACAAAAAGAAGAACTCGGGTAGTATATTCAAAAGATACGATCATGAAACAAAAGATAATAATTTTTATATCAGTTCTGACCTTGAGTCTTTCAGTAACTGCGCAAGTTAAAAATGAGCCGAAAAGAGTGAGTGGCAAAGTAATGGCTAACGGTATCACGATCGCTTATGAAATTTTTGGCGCAGAAAATAATGAAGCAATTCTATTGATATGTGGTACAGGGTCGCAGTTGACCGATTGGCCCGTTGAGTTGTGCGAAAAGCTGGCGCGTAAAGGTTATCGCGTTATCCGCTTTGATAACAGGGATGTTGGTTTGTCATCCAGGTTTGACTCATTAGGTGCACCAAACTGGAGTGCCGTCCTTCCCAAGATCAAAACCTGTGACACATCTGCACTTCAATACACAGTACAGGATATGGCAAGGGATGCCGTAGGGTTGCTGGATGCATTAAAGATTGAAAAGGCGCATATTGCAGGAGCTTCAATGGGAGGAGCTATTGCACAAATGATCGCGATAAATTTTCCGGAACGAACACTTTCTCTTACTTCTATTGCAGCGTCTTCAGGCGATCCAAACTTACCCGCGGGTGATCCTAAGGTATTGGCAGTAATGGCTGCACCACCTCCGGTGACAGACAATATTGACGAGCGGGGCAAGTACTTATTTAATATTTATAAAGCCCTGGATAGTGAGGTATATCCCACTCCGGATTCTGTGTTGATGAGAATAGCAATGAGTAACGTAAAAAGGTCGTGGTATCCGGAAGGGGCCGCAAGGCAAGCCGCTGCAATTATTATTGCTGATAATTGTGACCGAAGGGAAGAATTAAAGAATATCCATGTACCGGTGGTAATAATTCATGGAGATGCTGATCCTGTAGTAAATGTTGAAGCAGCAAGAGAGATCAACATGGTAATTAAAGATTCAAAACTTATCATCATACCGGGCATGGGACATGCACTTTCACCACAGCTAATTGACAAAATAGTGAATGGTATTTTAACAGCCACTAAAAGCAAATAAAAAATTTATCAGCCTTTCAACTACTTTATCGATATCATTTTCTTGCTGTCAATATTTTTTCCATTGACCAGTAATGAATATAGGTATTGACCGGAAGGCAGCGTACCTGCAGCTATATTTACTTCATTCGTGCCACTGCTCAACGCATAAGATTTTAACTTGTGCCCGTCGAGACTGTACACCACTAATTGTGCCTGTTTGGCCGGGGCTGGTACATAACACCGTATGGTGGTATTTTGATTAAACGGATTGGGTGTATTCTGTTGCAAGCTTGCAGCAGAAGAAATATTAGCTGAAAAAGTTTGTGCCTCCACCATTTTTTTTAGCTCGTTTATTTGCTGCTGTTGTTGCTGCATTTGTTGTTGCAACTGTTGAATCAAGAACTGTTGTTCCTGCATACCTTTTATCATTACCGGGATAAGCTCCGTATAATTCAATGCTTTAAAATTTATGACCGGTGCATTTTTTAAGTTCTCACTTTCAGAAGGAACGGCTTTATCAGGATAAAACTTTGTATCCTTTACGAGGTTAGGCAGTACCTTCTCAACATCCTGGGCGATCAACCCATAATGATTCCCAGCGGGCAGGTTCATTAATTTATAATTTCCGTCCTGCCTGTACTGATAGTGTTTGGGATGCAACTGGCCAATGATGTTCATTGCGCTTGAAAAATCCTGTATGTCCTGTTTTAAATTTTCATCGGAACCCAAATAATTACCGCTGGCAAAAATATCGCCTGAAATAAATGCAGCATATGACGAAGCATCGCCCGTACCGGCCCACAATCCATAGCTTTGGGTGGAATATGCTTCCGCACCAAAACCGGTGGAACCCGTAGCTTCAGCAAGCACGCCAT
>DATBFI010000668.1:0-5231 GCA_036558585.1 Chitinophagaceae bacterium | reverse complement strand
GAAAAGTCCACCTGAAGCTGTATGCTTATTCTGCTGCGGCTAAAAAAGGGTTGATTTTACGCATAAAAAAAGGCAGTTTGTAAACTACCTTTTTTATAATACACACATCAATTTTTTTAGTGCTGATGGAATGACTGTTGTCCTTCCTCCTTTTTTTCCTTTTCGTAAGCTTTAATGATCGCCTTAACAAGTTTGTGACGCACTACATCTTCTTCATCCAATTCAATATGTGCAATTCCATCAATATTTTTTAGGATGCGCATGGCTTTATCCAAACCGCTGCGTTGATTTTTTGGTAAATCAATCTGCGTAGGATCACCCGTGATAATCGCTTTTGCATTTGCACCAATACGTGTAAGAAACATTTTTAATTGAAGATCATTCGCATTTTGTGCTTCATCCAGGATGATGAATGCATTATCCAATGTACGACCCCGCATATAGGCAAGAGGTGCAATCTCAATAGTACGCGTGCTCATGTAATAACCCAGCTTATCAGCAGGGATCATATCATCAAGTGCATCGTACAGCGGGCGCAGATAGGGATCAATTTTTTCTTTAAGATCGCCGGGCAAAAAGCCAAGGCTTTCACCTGCTTCAACGGCGGGACGGGTAAGAATTATTTTCTTAACGATTTTATTTTTTAAAGCCCTTACTGCCATTGCAACAGCAGTATAAGTTTTACCTGTACCGGCAGGGCCAACAGCAAAAACAATATCATTTTTGTCGCTTGCCGCAACCATACGTTTCTGGTTCACTGTTCTTGCCCGAACCGTTTTACCGTTAGGGCCAAACACAAGAATGTCATTAGGATTGCGTTCGACAAAATTGTCGATTGTTTCAGCATCATCACCGCCCAATATCTGCTCGAAATAATTATCGCTCATATCTCCATTGCGCTCCATGTACTGGATAATAAGTTCGATCTTTTCGCGGGCGGATTCAATTTGTTCCGGAGAACCGCTTAGTTTTATTTGTGTACCGCGGGAGAGGATTTTTAACAGGGGGAATTTCTTTTTCAGTAAATCAAGTTTTCTGTTATTTACACCAAAAAATTCGATCGGATTAACAGATTCGAGGTTAATAATTGTTTCAGTCAAAGGCTGTTTATTTTAATTAATTAATAAATGTGCTGCTGTATCTTAAAAATCATCCATTACCAAATTTAACCTTTAGCTGCGATAAAATGGTTAGCAATAATTCACAGCATGTGAATATAAAGTTCGGAATTTCAACCGGATTTTTTTGTGAAGATTGCATTAAAGATTCCACAACTGAATGCCGTTAAAAAAAATGAGCCGCATAAACACGACTCATTTTTTGTACAAGTTCTTTTCTGATTTTTATAATCAAGGCAAAACTTGTATAGTGTTTGAATAAATTTTACTGCCCACTGTTGTTACAACCTCGTATAACCCTTGTGATACGCGTAAGCCATTTGTATTAACGGCATTCCATTGAACGATGTAATCACCGGGTGTTTTATATTCATTAACCAGCACTTTTACCGGTTGGTGCATAAAGTCATAAATAGTAATGTTTATTTTACCGGGCGAAGTAAGTTTGTACCGCAATTGTGCGTTGTTTTTTATTGGATTTGGAATAACTTTTATTGAAAAATCATCTTTTTTTGTATTTACATTGCCGCCTCCCTGGAATGGGGTCTTTTTGGTGGGGTCAGCTTTTTTCTTGATCTCATTGAGATTAAAAAGACTGCAAGGACCAATGCCAGACCATGTTCCCACGTTTAAAACACTTCCATAGCAAAAACTTTCCCAGGTACCGCCGACAAGGAATCCGAGGTTGTCGCCGTCAACCCTAACTACATAAACAACCCCTCTAAGAAAAAATGAATCGGACCAGACGTTACACCCATCGGGTTCACCATTGATAGCGTGTATTTCTGCAATACCGAAATGGGGACCTCCCGAAACATCAAGCCGGATAGTTGCTTTTCCCCCGGGATAAGCATCAGTAGTTCCCTTACCATAATATACATCTTTATCTACAACCCTGACGCTTGTGATATTATATTTAATTCCGAAGTCATCATAAAAGCAGATCTTTTTTGGCTGAGCTTTTAAAATCGTTGTAAATCCAATTACGAGAGAAAGAGATAGAAGCAGGCGTAATAATAAAGTTTTCATAAGAAGTGTTTTGGTTTTAATAAATATTGTTAGCTCTACCAATATAGATATAGAAAAGGGTATTTACAAATTATTTGCATTATTTTTTTACGCGGGCTCTCAACGAGAGATCTTATCCGCATAAACTACAGCTTTATGCAACTGTGGCCGACGCGTATTTTCTTTCACCTATCTGCTGCCTCCACATAGCGTAGTACAAACCTTTTTCTTCAATTAGCTCATGATGTGTTCCTGTTTCAACTACCTGGCCGCGTTCCAAAACATAAATTCTGTCGGCATGCATAATAGTGCTAAGCCGGTGTGCAATCAAAACAGTGATCTGTTCTTTTTCTTTGGAAATATTTTTAATGGTTGAAGTGATTTCTTCTTCAGTTATAGAATCGAGTGAAGAGGTTGCTTCATCAAAGATCAGTAAATGCGGGTGACGCAATAATGAGCGTGCGATGCTCAATCTTTGTTTCTCTCCTCCGCTCAGTTTTAAACCGCCTTCACCAATCACTGTGTAAATGCCTTTTTCTGCCCGTGACAGTAGATTCTGGCAACTTGCCTTGTGTAATGCATCAAGAATTTCTTCATCATTTGCTTCCGGTTTTACAAAGACAAGGTTTTCTTTTATGGTGCCCGCAAACAATTGGGTATCCTGGGTTACAAAACCGATCTGGCTGCGCAGTTCATCAAAGTCAATATGATGGCCATCAAGATTGTTATATAAAATAGTTCCTTCTTTTGGCCTGTATAAACCAACAAGCAATTTAACAAGTGTACTCTTTCCTGAGCCGGACGGGCCAACAAAAGCAATGGTTTCACCTTTCTTTACGTCAAAGCTTATATCATCCAGGGCCCTGAACTGCGCGGTTTGATGCTGAAACGAAACATTGATAAATTCAAGCTCCCTGATCGTTCCCACTCTTTTTGGTGAGGAAGGTTTTGGCTCGAGAGGTCTTTTCATGACGGAATCGAAATTGTTGAGAGAGGCCTCTGCTTCGCGGTAAGAAATAATAATATTGCCTATTTCCTGCAATGGCCCAAATATAAAAAAGCTATAAAACTGTAAGGCGATCATTTGACCTGTAGTGATCACATCTCTGAAAATAAGCCACAATAAAGTAAAAGTTATTATTTGTCTTAATGCATTCACCATAGTGCCCTGTATAAAACTCAGCGCACGTATACTTTTTACTTTGCGCAATTCAAGACCAAGGATCTTATACGTATTTACGTTAAGCCGATTTACTTCCTGTTCAGTAAGGCCAAGACTTTTTACCAGTTCTATATTGCGCAATGATTCTGTAGTGGTGCCTGCAAGCGCGTTTGTTTCCTTTACAATATTTTTCTGGATTATCTTGATTCGCTTGCTTAAGAGATTTGTTACAACACCAATGATTAGCGTTCCGCCAAAATAAATTGGAATAATGCTCCAGTGAAGTTTCAAAGCATAAATGCAGACAAACACCACACTCACGAGTATGCCAAAAACAATATTTATAAAATTGCTGATAAATCTTTCTGTGTCTGTGCGCACCTTTGTGAGAATAGATAAAGTTTCTCCGCTGCGCTGTTCTTCAAAATCCTGGTAAGGCAACCGCATGGAACGTTTAAGGCCATCCGTAAAAATTTTAGCGCCGAATTTTTGGATGATAACATTTGAAAAATAATCCTGGAAGGCCTTGGCAATGCGGCTTACCATGGCGGTGCCTACCAGTAGACCCAAATAAAATAAAACGCTAAAAAGGAATTCGTTTTCACTTCTTGGCGTGCCGGTGTCTGTAGTTTTGGGGTGATTGGCAAAATGGTCGATAAGTTTACCAAATATCATCGGGTCAAATAGCGAGAATGTTTGGTTTATAGCAGCAAGTAATAATGTAAAAAGCACCAACCATTTATAAGGCTTCAAATATTTTAAAAGAATCTTCATATACTGCAATTAAATAATTATTGAAATTAAAACGATTTTTTCATCAATCAAATAACGCACCATAGAGCGATTCTTAAATAAGAAAGACTTTATGTCAGAATTGACGTTTTGTAATTTTTGATTTCCAATTTAATATTGAAAGTTAAGAATGTAACAGCAAGGGGCAATCCCTATAAAAACTATAGCCCGGAATATAAAAACTATAAATAGCATTACTTACTTTTATTCAAACTGAATAATGAAGAACGTATTGGTTGATATGCACCGCCTGAAGAATAATCCATACAATGGGTTATATATTTTTAGTTGCGGTTTGGGCAATGGTTTGGCTGCAATAAAGAATGAAGAGATAAAATTGAATTTTTATTTACCTGAGAATTTTTTTGGTTTTTTTGGAGAGCAGCTTAAGTATGTAAAACACAGATCCATTGACAAGTTTTTTATGCCCGGCACAAAAAAATTTGACGTATGGCATATCACTACTCAAATATCCTGGTACAAACCTTTTAATAAACAAACTAAAGTCATTTATACAATTCATGATCTTAATTTTTTAATAGAGGAAAAAGAAAATATAAGCCGAAATCAGCGCCTGTTAAAAAATATTCAGCGCAGAATAGATCGTGCAGATTTTATAACCTGTATCTCAAAATATACTTTGTCAACAGTCCGGAAGCATTTGAAATTAGATAATAAACCAACGGCAGTTATTTATAATGGATGTGATATAAAAACTTTCCCTGGTTTTGATAAACCAACTTACCGGCCAAAAAACCCATTTTTGTTTTCCATAGGCCTCGTAGAGCCAAGAAAAAATTTTCACATATTGCCACCTTTGCTTCTCGATAATGATTATGAACTCATCATCGCCGGCTTAAACGATCATCCTTATGTAAAACAAGTAATTGCTGCAGCAGAAAGTTGTGGTATCAGTGACCGTATGAAATTAACAGGGGCAATCACTGAAGAAGAGAAATACTGGTATTATAAAAACTGTGCAGCCTTTTTATTTCCTTCATATGCAGAAGGTTTTGGTTTGCCCGTTATAGAAGCAATGCATTATGGTAAACCCGTATTCATATCAACGAAAACCTGTTTGCCTGAAATTGGCGGAGATGCCGCATATTACTTTCACAGTTTTGAGCCGCAGGCGGTAAGAAAAATATTTG
>DATBFI010000667.1:0-15201 GCA_036558585.1 Chitinophagaceae bacterium | reverse complement strand
AAAATCAAAACTCCATGCCATCTCCGGTGCATAATCAAATTTCCTGGCGAGCATAACACCTGAACCGGGAAAAAAAACAATTGTTTGATAGGGGGGAGGAGCACTCTTTGGGAGAAAAAGGTAAGCAGTCATTCTTTCTTTATTATATGCTGCATCAATGTCTATTTTTTCGATTTTGCAAATTGATGTGTCTTTGACAAGGGAAATTTCCGGATTCAAAGGAGAACTATCATAAACATATTGTCTAAGGAAAATATTGAATGTTTCATCATTCACCGGCTTTTCAGCTGCATAATCTCTATGAGAAAGGTTTAAATTTCCGGATAGCATATTATAAGAAGTATCGCCGGCAAGTTCTTTCATGCATCGAAAACCATTTGATAGAGAACGGTCCATAGCTGGCTGTGTGCCTGCATCATTGTATGCATAAGTAGGATCGTTCCATCCTCCTCCTAAGATAAAGCGCTCGTCTTTTTTTTCACTTTCATTAAAACACCATTCCCGGGCATTTCCACCTATATCATAAACTCCCCAATCACTAATACCTTCCATACTTCCAACAGGCACTGTCCCGGTGTTATTAAAATTACTTTTGGGTATTATGCCCCATGTGTTTATTGTATTTGCGACCATACTCCAATGATAAACAGTAGGCAGCTTTTTTCCTGCAAATTTTGCATAGGCCATGGCTTCATACCATGATACGCCTGTAACAGGATGGTTGTCTTTTCCATCAATGTAGGTTCCTACTTCCCAACCCCCAGGACCTGGTTTACCTGTTTTATCATGAAACAGATCCATTGCCTTCTCCCATGGAATTTCCTCGCCTTCTGAATAAATGGGATAGTCCCAATAGATTTTATTTTGGTATCCGCCCGCATCTATAAATCGTTTAAATTCTTTGTTCGTTACTTCATATTTATCCATTAAAAAATCGTTTACATATTTGCCGCCGTATCTTTCCACGCCAACAATAAGCATTGCAGTTTCTGAACCGGTAACTTTCACCATGTTTTCAGGAAGTGTACTAATGCTGTCAAGCTTTATATTTAATTCAGACCGCCAAACAGTAGGAGGAGATAATAGTGTTATAAATCCGGCCTTCTCAATTTTAATTCTGGTAAAACCCAGTGGAATCCAAGTATTCTTTAGAGGTGTTTTGCCAAGAAGTTTCCATTGTCCTTTCACATCATCATAGTCTTTCCAATATACAGCAGCACCTGCCGGATTTGTTTGAAATGAAAAAGGATATGCTATAGCTGGCCATAGTTTCAACAAATTAGAATCGTCCGGAATATATTTTTCTGTCTCTTTAGCTAAGTCAAATGCTTTTGTTGCCAAAAAATTTGCCGCAGCCATTTTTTGAATTTCAGGAATCCATTTATTGCGGGCGGTTTGTATTTTCATCCAGCGGGGAACAAATAAAATACTAAGCACTGCAAGTATAAAAGCTGGAACAAGCCAGGTAATGATTTTCCGCTTTTGAATATTTGATGTTCTATATATCGAATTCTTTTCTTCTTTACTCTGTTCTTTTATTTCTGCAGAAAATTTTTCTCTTAGCAGTTCAGCGCTACTTTTTGTTTGAGCTTTTTTGTGAGGTTCTTTTTCCGTTGATGAATATTCAGATTGTTGAGGTCCAATGATTTCAACATGCACTTCGTAAACGGGTACCGGCTCTTTCACATTCTTCAATGCTTCATGCCGCACAAATGTTGAGCTGACCCCTTTTTTGTTGGCAATATTTTTATGGACGGCTTCAGAAATCCAAATGCCTCCGATTGGTGCCAATGCCTGAAGGCGTGAAGCGATGTTTACACTATCACCAAAAACATCATTGTGCTCAAATATCACTTCACCTAAATGAATGCCTATACGCAATTGTAGCCCCGAGACTGATGCGCAAGCCTGCTGAATAGCATCAGCACATAATACCGCATCAGTTGCAGTTTTAAAAATTGCAAGTATGCCATCACCCAGTTCTTTTATCAATGTGCCATTAAATCGTTTTATTATGGGTTGCTGTATCTGCCTGTTTTTATGCAAAAGTTTAAACGCCTTTTGCTCATCTTCACCCATTAATGCGGTGTAGCCAACAATGTCGGTAAACATGATCGCTGAAAGTTGGCGGGAGGAAGACATGAAGCGAAATTTATTATAGAAAGTTAAGAAGATAAATGCAATTCTGAAAGGGAGTTTGATAAACTAGCCTTGCGATGCGACATATTTTCTATGGAGAGCTGACTACATGTTCTGAGAGAAAATAAAATTATCTCAGGATATAAAAACAGCAGTTGAAAAATTTTTCAACTGCTGATGTCCCAATTTTTCTCAGCTTATGAGAAAAAAAATTTACCCTTTTATATTATCTGTTATAATTTCTATTTCACCATCCACTACTCTCAGCATTTTTAATGCTTTGCCATCGTCTATTTTTAAGATATAAGTAGTACTATTGTTGTGCTCAATTTCATAAGCGACCAGTATCTTAAAATCATAATATCTGCTTTTGACCACATTTCTAACATTAAATGGCAACTGGTCTTCATTAAGTGTATGAATTGTGCAGTGCCAAACTCCCTTCTTGTCATAAGCAACTTTTGTATCAACTCCATTGTCAGTGAAGTTTGCAAAAAAACCATCTTCTGCTACGTACCACTTTTCGTTTTTTGCATTTTTAAATGACCGGGCAAAATCTCTCAACGCCCTCATATTTACTGTGGCAGCATTTGCGGCAGCAGAGTTTGAATTATCATATGAGTAGCCGTTTTTAAAATCCTGAGAATTGAATGCTACTGTATTATCCTGGGCATTAACGTTGGTTGCTGAAACCACGATCAGGAGGATGGCTATTGGAATAATCTGTTTCATTGTTTTAGTTTTTATGGTTAACTTCTATGGTTACGAATAACTTCGTATAAATGTACGATTTGATTCGTACTATGTGGTACCACTAATCCTGATTTAGAAAAATTTAACATCTGGGATCCGGTGCGACGAAAATTGAAAATCGATTTATTAACGGAATAAACCAATGATCCCAACTGCTGATGTCCCAATTTTTCTCAGCTATGAGAAAAAATTTTACACTTTATTTTGTCGTTAAAAGCTCAGGATTGATATTTTTAAAAATGCAGCCCGTAGTTTATCACAGGCTGCATTTTTATTTTCAATCAACCGCAATATTCAGCCTTTTGCATTGTCTGTTATAACTTCCAGTTCTCCGTCAGCCACTCTGAGCATTTTTAGTGTCTTGTTGTCTTCTATCTTGAAAATGTACACAGGATCGCTATCGTGTATGATCTCATAGGCAACCAGTATCTTAAAATCATAATACTTGCTTTTGACTATTGCCCTTACATCTGCAGGCAACTGACTTTCATTCAGTGTGCGAAGCGTGCAATGAAAAACGCCTTTCCTGTCATAAGCAACTTTTGTTTCAATTCCATTATCGCTAAAGCTCGCCATGTAACCATCAGAAACTTTATACCACTTTTCGTTTGTTACATTTTTAAAAGACTTTGCGAAATCTCTTAACACTTTCATACTTATTATGGCTGCATCCTTTTCAGTAGAAGCTTTACTATCATACTGGTAAATATTCTCAGAGGCTGTTAAATTAAATGCTGCTGAACTACCCTGGGCATTAATACCATTTAAGATTGCAGAAATCACCAGGGTTACAAGCATTGAAAAAATCTTTTTCATTTTTTCAAAGTTTTGAGGTTTTTTGAAGAATTGCTATCCCTTACTATTGTCGGATATTATTTCTATTTCACCGTCAGTTATTCTTAAAGTTTTTAAAGTAGTGGCATCTTCCATTTTCAAAATATACACTGTGTTGTCATGCCTGATCTCATAGACAACCAGTATTTTATAATCATAATACCTGCTCTTAACTAAATCCCTTACATCAGGTGGTAATTGGTCTTCGCCAAAGGTGCGAACAGTGCAATGCCATTTTCCTTTTTGGTCATAAGCAACTTTTGTTTCAATTGAATTTTCTTTAAAGCTGGCGATAAATCCATCCGTTACCTTATACCATTGTTCACCACTAACATTTTTAAAAGATTTGTTGAAATCCTTTACTGCCTTTGTATTTACATCGGCTGCGTCAACTTTGGACGAACTTTCAGTTGACAAGATTGTTTTTTTGACATCTGGTGAATTGAATGCAATAGTTTTATCGCGCTGTGCGTTTGCTGTTGCTATTGTCACCAGGATTGCGAGTGTTGAAAATATCTTTTTCATTTTTTGAAGTTTTCTTTTGAGAAAAATTTGTGTTGATTAACGATATAAAAGTATAATCGTAAACTTCGGAGGTCTACCGCTGATGAGTAATTGACACTTTGTTTGGGTAATTGCCGGAATACGAAGAGTACTTAAAGTTTGATTAGGTACGTTTTGTTTTTTAAGTGCTGAGAGATTGAATCGTTATTTATTCAATAAATATCACACTACAAATTTGGTACATTCAAAAACCGGAAACAAGAGAGAAACAACGGTATTTTAAAATCAGGTGGTATCACTTATAATGCGTATTAACCGCAAGAAGGATCGCGTAGAAGTACCTGCATCTATAAGTTCGAAAAACATAAGATCCTGTAACTGCATACATCTTCAAAAAAGATTATGTTTTATTTTATGGATCAATTCTGTTCCCACACCACTTATGAGCAGCCGGTGTTTTTTGTTCGGGATAAGTTTTTGGGTCCAGTCGACAAAACCACCATCTGATAAATTAATTTCTTCTCCATTATGAAGAAGGAAAAATTTGAACTGGACAAGTTTATAATAATCACCGGCATCTAGTTCTCTTTCGATCATTGGTTCAATCGAATTATCAAAGCCTTTGATAAGCGTTTCTAATTTTTGATGAAATATTTCGTTACCATCTTTTAAAAAAATTTTGATGAATAGCTTATTCTTTTCAAATTCATTTGACAGTAAAGATGAATGAAGGTGCATGTGCTCTGCAAGATGTTCAAGTTCAAAAGAAAAATTGCCTGTGTCTTTTCCGCCTGTTGCTAAACAGAGTATACCAAAATGTGCTGTGAACGCAGGATTAGAAAATGCCTGGCCTCTTACAAGCCTGTGTGCCGTTGCATATTTTATAACTGAATTATTTTTTTTCCTTTTAATTTCCTGTGCCATCAATAAAGCAAATACATTAGTTGCATCAGAAACCACCTCCGTTCCCCTTAATGCGCTTACAATATTATTCTGATCAACAAACCCAACTGAAGAACAAGTGCCAAAAGAGGTTAACGGAGATAATATGACAGGAGTGAATTTTTTTTCTTCTGCTAATTTGAGATATCTTATTTCGAGTTCTTTAAACGCTATTGTATCAACAGAAGAAGGAACAGCGAACCTGTTGTTTTCAAAATGTTTTAATAACTCTGTTGGTGTTATTTTCTTTACTTTTTTTCTAAATAATTCGAGCAGTAAGGTATTCAATTTAGCGCCCGGAAATTTTTGAAGTTCATTCAACAGATCTGCGTATTCTTTTTTTCCAGCAATTAATTTTGAAATATTGCTCATGGTGAAGAATTAACTATGCGCATAAATATACATTCTTATGCACGTATGATAGCATAACAGTTGCCTTCACCCATGCGAAGCCCCCATCCCCTAAAGCCTGCCTGTCGGCAGACCGGGGGAGTTAATTATGTGGGCAATGAACTACAAACTCACTTCCCTCACCCTCTTTACTTTCAACTCTTATTTCACCACCATGTGCTTTGATAATATCATAGCTCAAACTCAATCCCAATTCTGTTCCCTGTCCAGTTGGTTTGGTAGTAGGAATGGTTGGAAGATTGTATTCATTAAAGAACCGAAGGTTCAAACCATTTCGTAACATCGGATTTTAATCCGATGATAAAATGGTGCACCTGAATTAAAGTGCAGTAGGCACGAAACATATTCCTGTATTTTACTGCGAATACAAACTGCAGGTAGACTTGATGATATGTATTAGCAATTCAAAATTAGTGTTGATAGTTCTGATATGTACCAAGCCTATGGCTCTGATTGGTTTTAGTTTTTGCTTTCAACGGACTAAAGTCCATTGTTACTATATGTATCGAAGCTACGCTTCTGTTTATACTATTCACCTCCATGTGCTTTGAGCCCCCATCCCGTAAAGCCTGCCTGTCGGCAAAAAGGGAGAGTAAATTATACCGGCAATTGAACTACAAACTCACTTCCCTCACCCTCTTTACTCTCAACTCTTATTTCACCACCATGTGCTTTGATGATATTATAGCTCAAACTCAATTCCAATTCTGTCCCTGTCAGTTGGTTTTGTTGTAAGCCCCATCCCTAAGGGGAGTTAATATGTTTCGTGGTAACTGAAACAGTGGGCAGATATTGTTCCCCTTTAGGGGGTTAGGGGCTTTACCATTTCTATCTCACCCGCGCATCATCAATAAATATATATTCTGCTTTTCGTGAATTGTTGATCGTTTCGTAAAAATCATCGAGGTAATTGATCATTTCTTTTTTATTCCGCGAAGAGAGTGGTTCAAAATTGTTGATCAACGCATATATCTTTTCCTTTTGCTCATTGAAAAGGTCAAAGGCTGTCTGTAATTCGCTTGTTGTGCGGGGAAACCCGCGATACACTCTTTCCAAAACGGTTTCCGTACCCAGTTGCGAATCGGGAACTGCATACTCTGCATTTACCAAACCTGCATAGTCAAAATCATATGGCACTACATAAGGTCTTGCCGTACTGTCCTTTTTTGAATAAATGATTTTAATATTGTGCTGGTTAGATACGGCCCAATCAGTATTGCCGATCATGTACTGAAAAACAGCAACAAGGGTCATTTGTGCCCTGTCAGTGCTCTCTGAATGTAATTTTCCACCTTTCCATTCTTTGCGATGATTTCTTTTTGCCATTGCGTCCACGTTTTCAATAAAGAATGCATATTGCGTGAACGGCTTTTTCTTTCCCCTCGTGTCCTCGTAGGTTAACCGGAGCAGCCGAACGCGAAAACTTTTTTCTGTAAGTAAATTGTATATTTTGTAAATAAGAAATTCCTTAAGCAATAATTGTTCGTATTCGGCATTTGTTCTGCAGGGGCATACAAGTTTTAAAGTGTTTAACGAGTACAATACCGGCGAGGTAGGATTATGAAAGTTTAACCGGAGCGGAGGTGTGAAACAATAATCGCGCCTCATTATACCTCTTGCATTAATGCGTATCTCCTCGCTCACAACAGAACTGTCAGGCAGTGTGCATGTAAAGGTGGCCGGCTGAGTATAATTGTTCTTCATTTTTTCGACAAGCAATTTATTAATGTCCGTTGCAAGTGTAACCTTCAGCGGGCTTTCGTCAATAAAAAACTGGACACTGTCAATAAAAGATTGTGCATGTAAAAAAATACTGGCAGTAACCATGTATAACATCATAAAGAAGCGCAATGGTTTCATGGGCAGATATTTAGAGCAGGTAATTTTGAACCGTATTAAATTACAAAAGTTTATTTACTCAAAACGATTTAGTTGACGTTATAAGTTTGCTTATCCTTGCAGCCGGTTTATTGAGTTTTATCTTGTAAAGGAATAAGATTTTCAATTATTTTGTTCTTTCTTCCACAGGAGCAAGAACGGGTAATTCACTTGCAGGTTTGTCGAGGTAAAAATATGCGGTGGCGGAATAATCATCAACCCTGTAAAAGTTCACCCAGCCCTTTGGAAAGTTTTCATCCTGCAAAGAAGGTGTATGCTGCAAGTCGAACAGGCGCACAAAACCTGTGTCGGTTGACGCCGAAACGGGCTTTAGTAAAACTCCCTTTTTTTGCAACTCATTTACTACAGCATAATCGCCGCCCCCAATCCTTTGAATGGTGGCTTTAAAATCTGTGTAGAAGAAAATTTGATCGGGTATGTGAAACCGGTAAAAAGCATATTGCCTGTTCTTTTCATCCGCAATAGTGCAGCCCTGGTACATGTGTGTAAAGCTGCCTTCACCCCAGCCGGTACCAATGTAGTCTTCAGCCCCTGTTCCGTTAATTGTGGGATATTTTGAATCACCATCAATAAACATTTTTACTTCACCTTCACCATACCATGTGTTGGGGTAAGCAGAGTCTGTATTCACGCCAACATTTACACCAAGATATCTTCCCCTTCCTTTTACAAGCGGGAGCAATTCAAAATCTTTTTCAAGCGGCGCGGTTATTTCCCTGTGCCAGTATGCATGAAAATAAAGCATGTTTTCAGGCGGTTGTTGCCATTGAACAAAGTCAATATCATAGAACAAAAAAATGTCTTTTTTACTTTCATTTATCAACACAACCTTTGCTGCCTTTTTAAATGGCATCGGGATATAGAAGTTGAATGATCTGCCTTCAGGATTGCTGAACAGTGCAGATTGGTATGCGACGGTTTTACCAAGACCCACTCCGAAGAAATCGCCCAGAGGCACGTCCACTGCCGGTTTTGAAGAACCATCCCAAAACATTTGCAGACGAAGTGACCGCAACATTTCGACAGACCTGTCATTGACCGTGCACCACATTCGTTGTATACTACCTGCACTTTTTATATCGAGTAATGTTTTGGTTTCACCAGCCTTTACAAATTCAAACGCATTACCCTTGGCGGTTTTATTTGTTTTGCCGCCTTCACCTTTTAAACCATTCATATTTTCAAAACTGCTGACACGTGATTGTGTGTTTGATGGCATTTGATATAATTCCTGCGCTTGTGTAAAAGTCATGACCAATAAAAGGTAGATTAGAAAAAAAATTTTCATAGTAAGCAGTTAAGAAACGAATGTAAAGAATATAAAAAATAACAGGGATGAATTTTATGAGCCGAACTATTGATATCCTGTGCAACTTTTGTTGCGTCGCGCACGTGTGCAGTGAGCTCATTCATGAAGGAAAAACTTTATGCCGTCTGTTTTTCATGGTTGTTGCAATAGTTTGAGCATCTTCATCCTGGTTACTTAGATGCTCAATAATATTTTCATAACTTTTTTCATCCCTGTTTTGGCTTAGTTTGAAAACGTGTTCAATTTCTGTTACTTCAATTTCAAATGCAATAATTGCTTTCATCATATTCAAAACATAACCTTCATCCATTTTTTGTACTAATGCAGGCGAATGAGGATCATTCTCAAATCTTTCCGTAAGCTTAGTCAATAAATTCCGCAAGGCCTCTTCATCTGAAAATCTTAAAATCCCCTTTGCATGAACAGCCTGGTAATTCCATGTACTTGCAGTTTGTTTATTCTCATACCAGCTTGCGCTTACATAAGTATGTGCACCATGAAAAATAGCAAGCACATCAGGATTCTGTGCAAAGGCCTTTGTGTGCTGCTGTTTGCGCATTACATGAGCCAGCAGGAAAATTTTATTATCGCGTTCTTCAATTAAACATGGCACATGTGTAGCAACAGGCTTTCCTTCCGCATCGCATCCACACAAAACAATAAACGGATGAGCATGCATAAAATCAATTACTTCCTTGTCATCTGAAGCTTTAAAGTGAGGTATATTATACACAAGAATTTTTTTGGTTTTTATGTTTTCTGTTCTCTGTTTGTATATGAGTGCACTAGCGTCCCATAATTTCGGGCCGCGAATGCCTGATTCTGTACATATTGTATCAGTCTAAGAATTTTGTTTTTGGCTTCTTTCGTCATATTGTAAAACCTCTCAAATTCAGTTTGATTGTCTTCAAAGCGTTTAAAGGTTGCCATAATTATAATTTAGGTCGGAAAAAAATTTGGTAAACAATTTAACACAAAAACATAAACTATTCCACCACCTCAACAACTTTTGATGCCGGCATATTTGCATTACGTACCGCAATATTTCTAGCAGCCAGGCCCGCAAAATCTTCAAAGGCTTTTATGCTGACTGTATCATCACTTACCATAGCAGGTACTCCGGTATCCCCGCCCTCTCTTATACTTTGTATCAAAGGGATCTGGCCAAGAAAAGGAAGATCATATTCCTCTGCAAGACGCTTTCCGCCCTCTTTTCCAAAAATGTAATATTTATTATCGGGCAACTCGCCGGGAGTGAAATAAGACATATTCTCCACGATGCCAATGATCGGCACATTGATCTGTGCCTGGCCAAACATCGCTATACCTTTCTTTGCATCAGCCAATGCAACATTTTGGGGCGTGGTAACAATCACAACACCCGTGACAGGAACAGTTTGCATCAATGTTAAATGGATATCACCGGTACCGGGTGGCATATCAATAACAAGATAATCAAGCTCACCCCAATCCACGTCTGATACAAATTGCCGTATTGCACTGCTTGCCATTGGTCCACGCCACACAACTGCATTTTTTTCATCAACCAATAAACCAATGCTCATCAGTTTGATACCAAAACGTTCCAGCGGAACGATCATCGGTTTGCCATTCACCTCTTTCATCATCGGCCTCTCACCGCGAACACCAAACATCATCGGCACACTTGGCCCGTAAATATCAGCATCCATTAAACCAACCTTAGCACTGCCTTTTGCAAAAGCAAGGGCAAGATTTGAAGCCACTGTACTTTTTCCAACGCCGCCTTTACCACTAACAACAGCAATTATATTTTTTACTGCAGGTAATAATAATCTCGAATCCTTTCTGTTTGTTGTTGTGTTCGAAATAAAATTCACTTTCACATTGGCCTGTTTGTTCACCAATAGTTTCACTGCATTCATGCAAGCCCTTTGTATCACATCTTTTAAAGGACAGGCCGGCGTAGTAAGCACAACGGTAAATGAAACATTATCACCACTGATCTTTATATCCTTAACCATATTTAATGTTACGATATCTTTACCCAAATCTGGTTCCTGAACATTGCTTAATGCTTTCAATATATCATTCTCATTCATCGTACATATTTTTGTTAAAAAGAATTATTTTGCTGCAAAATTAACCCTCAATGAGGTTATTTTGTTTTTAAATAAGGCCAGCAAGAGGCAACTGTTCATGAAGAGATTTTTACAATACTCTATTTTCTCCATTGCATTGTTTACAACCTTCAACTGTTTTGCACAAAATAATAATTCACAAGATTCTGTAGTGCAGTTATATGGTGTAGTGATGACAGCAGACAGTTTGCAGGCAATACCTTCAGCGAGTGTAATTGTAGAGGATAAGCTTCGCGGCACATTTACAAATGATCACGGTGTATTTTCTATTGTTGTGCTAAAGGGTGACAATATTCGTTTTTCATGCATCGGTTTTAAAGATAAAGTGATATCCGTTCCTGCAAATCTGCAGGGAAATCAATACAGCGTTATCCAGTTAATGGTAAGCGACACTGCTTATTTACCCGCAACCATTCTGCGACCGCGGCCAACCCGCCCACAGTTTGAAAGAGACTTTGTAAATACGGATGTTCCTGCCGATGAGATAGAAATAGCGCGTGAAAATAATGCGGAAGCTAAACGGCGAGCGTTGATCGCGGCTCTGCCTGCCGATGGTCGTGAGGCCGTAAGCGCTCAAATGAGACAACAGGCGGCGAAATATTCCTATATGGGCCAGGTACCTCCTCAAAATATTTTTAACCCGATTGCCTGGGCTGAGTTTATTGAAGCGTGGAAGCGCGGAGATTTTAAAAGGAAAGATTAGGCCTCCTTACTCCTAAAGGGAATAAAATTTTTTTATAGTGCTATTGATATTTTTTGTTTAGCACGCATTGTTTTTTCATGGCATTGCCTGTGCGTTCGGCATACCCGCTTCTCATGTTCGTGATAGGAATTTTCCATAGCAAATTTTGAATTGGTCATAATAATTATAATCGTACATCACAAATTTATAAATCAGAAATCATAATCATAAATATGCTTTTAGGTGTTCATTGTTCAGTAAGCGGTGGTCTTCAAAATGCATTTATTGAGGCCGAAAGGCTTGGCATTGATACGTTCCAGATATTCACACAAAACCAGCGGCAATGGCTGAATAAAAAAATTGATGCCGCTCTGCTGGCGCAATTCACAAAAGCCTGGGATCACAAAAAGGTCAAGATTATTTTTTCACACTGCTCTTATCTTTTAAATCTCGCAAGTTTAAATGAAGAGATACAGCATAAGTCAATTGACGCATTGATTGGCGAAGTAAAGCGATGTCATCAGCTTGGATTATCATACTGTGTGCTTCATCCCGGTTCATATAAAGACCAAACTCCTGAAACTGCCATGAAAAAAATCATTACAGCGCTTGAACACGTTTTGCAGCAAACAGATTTTTCTGAAGTAAAAATATTGCTGGAGAATACAGCCGGCCAGGGTTCTGCAATCGGTTACAGGTTTGAACACTTAAACGAAATTATTGACGGGATAAGATCAAAAAGAATTGGGGTGTGTTTCGATACATGTCATGCATTTTCTGCCGGGTATGATTTGAGAGATGATAAATCATTTCGAAAAACTTTTGATGAATTTGATAAAATAGTCGGCCTCGATAACTTACATGCGATCCATATAAACGATACCAAAACCGATTTAGGCAGCCGGGTAGACAGGCATGATAACATTGGTATTGGAAAATTAGGACTAGAATGCTTTCGCCTGGTACTAAAAGAATTTTCTCATATACCGAAAGTGCTGGAAACGCCAAAGGAAGATAACTGGGATGAAAAAAACCTTGCAACATTAAGAGGCCTGCTGAATTAGTTCAGAGAACTGTTTCGATATAACTGATTCAATTAAATTTTTCCATTCATTCCTTATCTTTCACTTTAAACTTAAAAAAATTATGAACTTTCTTCTTTCTTACTGGTGGCTCATCATCATACTTTTTATAATCTTTAGTGGACTTGTTACCGTAAACCAGGGAACCATTGCTGTGGTAACCATGTTCGGCAAATATCAGCGCATCCTCAGGCCTGGCCTGAACTTTAAAGTCCCGTTATTCGAGCAGATATATAAAAGAGTGAGTATTCAAAACCGTTCTGTTGAATTAGAGTTCCAGGCCGTAACACTGGACCAGGCGAATGTATATTTTAAAGCAATGCTTTTATATGCTGTTCAGAATGCTGATGAGGAAACTATAAAAAAGGTTGCATTCAAATTCATAAGTGATAAGGACCTGATGCAGGCACTGGTAAGAACAATTGAAGGCTCGATTCGTGCATTCGTTGCAACAAAACGACAAGCAGAAATATTGGGATTAAGAAAAGATATCGTAGAGTATGTAAAGGAGCAAATTGATCATACCCTTGAAGAGTGGGGTTATCATTTGCAGGACCTTCAGATAAACGATATCACTTTTGACAAGGCTATTATGGACAGCATGAGCAAGGTAGTTGCCAGCAATAATTTAAAAGCAGCAGCGGAAAATGAAGGCCAGGCATTATTAATTACAAAAACAAAAGCTGCAGAAGCGGAAGGAAATGCTATTAAAATTGCCGCTGAAGCAGAACGCGAAGCTGCGCGATTAAGAGGCCAGGGCGTAGCGCTCTTTCGTGAAGAAGTAGCCCGGGGCATGTCGCAGGCAGCCGAGCAGATGAAGCAGGCCAATCTTGATACCAATGTAATTCTTTTTAGTATGTGGACAGAAGCGATCAAGAATTTTGCAGAAGTTGGCAGAGGCAATATTATTTTTCTTGACGGCAGCCCGGAAGGCATGGAAAACAATATGCGCCAGATCATGGCGATGATAAAGATGGATAAAGAAAGAACAACTGTAAATGTTACCCCAATCCAAACGCAATAATATTTGTCTTTACTTCGATAAAATTAGTATCAATGCCAAGAGTTAATAAAATCAAGTCCTGTATCACAAGAAATAAAAAATCCCGGCAACAATGTAACCGGGATTTTAAAAGACCCAATGTTATGCTTACGCATTACTTTGATCTCTTTGGTCCACCCTTCTAACCGGCGGAACAGAGCGTTTTGCGCGTTGCGTTTTTTTATGCTCTTCCGTGCGGCGTTTTACAGTTGCCTCATGCTCTTCGTGCCACTTCTGGAATTTTACCATTGCGGTTGCCTCATCAAATAACCCCAGCTTTACGCCGCGCAGCAGATGTTTAAGGTATAACACACCTTTGAACGAAAGGATGCGTCTCACAGTATCAGTAGGCTGAGCGCCTTTGTGCAGCCATTCCAACGCTTTTTGACGGTCGAGTTGAATTGTTGCAGGTACTGTAAGCGGATTGTAAGTACCGATTTTTTGGATAAATTTTCCATCTCTGGGTGCACGGGCATCGGCTACAACTATAAAATAGAAAGGCCTCTTTTTACTTCCGTGTCTTTGAAGTCTGATTTTAACTGCCATGTTAAATAGAAATTTAAAGGCTTAAGAAAAATAGGTTAACTTTTGTTAAGAATGCGAAATTAATACCTGCAACTTGAAAATGCAAAAAGTTTTATTTATTTGGATTTTATTTTTTTCAGCGGCAAATATTCACCGGATTTTTAATCAAAGGATCAATATTTAATATTCCTAATAAACTGTTTTCCTTTTACCACTTTCAAAATCCCGGAAAATAAAAGCGCCCAATTTATCCAGGCTTGCAAAGAACGCCTTTCCGTTATTTGTTTCGGTAAACTCCGTTACGAAACGCTGGAGATATGGATCGCTGGCAATCATAAAAGTTGTGATGGGTATTTTTAACTTTTTACATTGTGCGGCGAGGTTCAAACAACGATTCGTGATCTTTCTGTCTAAACCGAAACTGTTTTTATAATATTTTTTGCCAATCTTTAAACAGGTTGGTTTCCCGTCGGTGATCATAAAGATTTGTTTGTTAGGATTTCTTCTGCGGCGAAGAATGTCCATAGCGAGTTCAAGACCGCCCACAGTATTGGTATGATAAGGACCTACCTGCAAATAAGGAAGGTCTTTAATTTCTACAGGCCAGGCATCATTACCAAATACAACAATATCGAGGGTGTCTTTAGGATATTTTGTTGTGATCAGTTCACTCAGGGCCATAGCTACCTTCTTTGCCGGGGTTATTCTGTCTTCTCCATATAAAATCATTGAATGGGAAATGTCAATCATAAGCACCGTAGAGGTTTGCGCCTTAAAATCCGTTTCCCGAATTTGCAGGTCATCCTCCTGCATGGCAAAACTCTCTATGCCATGATTGATTTGTGCATTGCGAATGCTTTCGGTGAAATCAATTTGCTCAAGCATATCGCCAAACTGGAATGGCCGATGATCGGGACTAATTTCGTCGCCTTGCCCGGGCTTATAAGTATTATGGTCGC
>DATBFI010000666.1:0-11182 GCA_036558585.1 Chitinophagaceae bacterium | reverse complement strand
GAACTGGTTTGTTGTTCTTTGTTTGCGCCCCCCTGTTGCCCGCTACTCATACCACCTTGTTGTCCTCCGCTGCCTGTAGCACCCTGCTCACGGTTTGTATTTCCTTGTTGTCCCCAATTTGTATTGCTTTGCTGTTCCTTGCTTGCACCACCCTGTTGTCCACTGCTCATGCTACTTCCACTACCACCAGTATTTTGCTCACGGTTCGTATTGCCTTGTTGTCCCCAGCCTGAACTGCTTTGCTGATTACGGTTCATATCTTTTTCAGAAGAGTAATCTCCCGAAGATTTACCCTGACCGGACATTTTTTCCTGGGGATTCACCGGGTTTGTCTGATCCTGTTCATTCACAATATTTTGTTCTCTGCCTTTCTGTGGATTATTTGTTTGTGACTGGGATTTACTTGTACTTTGAGTAGACTGATCTTTATTAAGATCAGTGTTTTTTTTGTTTTCCATAATTAGCATTTTAATCGTTCATAAATAAGAACAGTATTTATTAAAAAGTTAAAAAAGCCTTTTTAATAAACCAGTTCCCTTTTCTTTTATTTTACCAGAATTCTTCGCAACAAGTGTGGCTACTCCGAATTCTAAAACATTCCCTATTATATTTTTTAATAAACCTGCAGGGCTTCCAACAATCAGGTTTTTGGATAAAATGCCTGCGCCGAGCCCTATTGCTCCTTTTAACAGGTTATTTCTTACAACCGGCGACGAAGCAGCTTTTTTTAAAACATTTAATGGCTTCAGGCTTTCATAGGCTGCATTCAGTTCATTCAATAAAGCTTCTTCCTGAACAATTTTTTTCTCTTCTAATTCGGCAATAGCGACTTTTAACTCGCTGCTATTTTTTATTGTTCTCTTCATTAAGTACTTTATTAATGAATAAATTAGCTATCGGAACCTTTAATAATCTATTCCGTGCTATATATCCAATGAGTGCAATGAAAATATAAAAGCCGCCGACAATAAAGAACCCATAGTAAGATTTACCAGTTTGCTCGCCGATCCAGAGAGCCAGGCCAATACTTAAAATTATTATTGAAATTAGAATAGTAACTATGATAGCGAGTTTTGAAATAGCCGAAGAAATTATGTCTGAAGATTTGTCAACTGATTTTAACCTCATTAATTCCACACGGGTTTCAAAATACTCACCAGCTCTTCCAAATAATGATTCGAAAGAGTGAGCCTGAGTTTCCATCTTTTATTTGTTTAATTAAGACATCGAGCTTTGTACTTCTCCTTTCCATTCTTCAGCTCTGTCGGTTGCTTCTTCTTTTGCACTTTGAAATTTTTCGGAAATGGCGTCAACAAAGTCGTTAAACTTATTCTTTAACGCATCACTTAGGTCACTACCCTTTTGTGAGATTTTTCTTCTTGTTTCTGAACCTTTGTCAGGCGCAAATAAAACTCCTATAAAAGTACCAACCGCTGCGCCGATCATTACTGCAGTAAGAATTTTTCCTCCGCTCATAATTTAAGTTTTTGAGGTGATTAATTTGTTTATTCTATAAAAGCTAAAATGCTGCCAACATTTTCAAATTGAACCTAATTATTAAAACACAGTGCCGCAAAGTTTTTAGATTAACGATAAGGATAATCCCTCCAAAGGATCATCATATAAGTGTGTACGATTTTCCACAATTAAAATGATATTTTTTAAACCTGGCCGACTTCTTTTTTAAGTATTCGAATTTAGGATATTCAATATATCTATTAATATCAATTGGATCATTCAATGTCTTTTTAAGACATTTTTTGAAGAGTTAAATTATAAGACTGTTGTTGAAGCACAAAATATTTTTACATCTCAGAAATATCCGCTACAGTTTTTTTCTCGAGTATGGCAAGGTTAGCATCACGTACTTCGATCATCACCCGGTTAAGACCACAATTTTTTTCATCACAGTTTTTGCATTTTTCGTAAAAATGAAGACTGACACAAGGTAATAACGCAATAGGACCATCCACTAATCTTAATACATCGGCAAGCAATATTCTGTGTGGATTTTTTGCCAGGAAATAACCACCACCTTTTCCTTTTTTGCTCTCCAGAATTCCTGCTTTTTTTAGTTCAAGCAAAATATTTTCTAAAAATTTTAGGGGTATTCTTTTTTTTCGTGCAATATCTGCAATAAGCACAGGACCCTTTTCGTATTCATGTGAAAGATACATCAGTGCCTGGAAAGCATATTGCGTTTTCTTGGAAAGCATGTGCGAGTTTAAATGCAAGATAAAGATTTGAGTTTTTGTAATTATATAATTAACTTTTAAAGCTATATGGGGTTGCCTTCAAGAAAAAAGATCGGCCTGTTTATTACCGCGGTGCTTATTGCATATTGCAATGATTTAAATGCTCAGCATGTTATTCTTCTTTTTGGTCACGGAATTTATGCAACGCCTACAGACAAAAATTTCAAAAATGGATACACCACGGGGCTGGGTGTTGAAGCCGGTGGAGGCATTGGCTGGAATAAAACTTTTATCGTAGGAACAATTGGCTACACACATTTTTTTAAAGAAGGCGACAATTCAGCGGGCGATGCAGGAATAGCACCCTTAAAGGTTGGGCTGAGGCAATACATTTTTTCAAAACTGGTATACATACATGGTGATTTAGGGATTGATAAAATCAAAAATAAAAATTCTTCAGACAGTCGTTTTAGTGCCGATATTGGGGCCGGTATCAGGTTGGGCCTGCTTGAATTGCAACTTGATTATGATGGTTATACAAGAAATGATCCTTCTGGCTTTGCGTCGTGGGTAGGTTTTAAAGCCGGTTTTGCATTCGCGTTGTAACCGCTTTTTCCATTAATTATTTATCACATCCTTCATACTAAAAATTCCTTTTTTCCCGTGAATAAATTCCGCAGCAATTACCGCTCCGGCAGCAAAGCCTTTACGACTATGCGCGGTATGAGTGATCTCAATATTGTCAATTTCTGATTTATATTTCACTTTATGTATTCCGGGGACCATGCCAACTCTTTCACTAAGTATTTCTAACTCCTCGGGGTTATCGCTTATGTGATTTACCCATAATTTTTTTGATGTGATTTGTTGCAAGATTTCTTCTGCAAGTGTGATAGCTGTGCCACTTGGTGCGTCTTTCTTTTGTGTATGATGCACCTCTTCCAGAGATACATCATACTCGTCATATTTCGACATTAACCTGGCAAGAAAACTATTTAACTCAAAAAACAGGTTTACACCAATACTAAAATTACTTGCATACAATAACGTGCCTTTTTTATCTAAACAATATTGTTTTATGTTATTCCATTGGTCAAGCCAGCCTGTTGTTCCGCAAACCACCGGTATGCCTGCGTCTATGCATGTCATTATGTCTACCACGGCACTATGCGGTGTTGTAAACTCGATAGCAACATCAGCACGATTTAAATTTTCAATTGTAAAATCTTCCGCATTCCCTATGTCTATACGTAATACAATTTGATGTTTTCGGGCCACTGCAATTTCTTCAATGGCGTGACCCATTTTGCCATACCCAATCAATGCAATTTTCATTTCTGCTTTTTTGAGTGTTTGTAAAAATCGTGGCAAAGTAAAAGTATTTTTTGTTCCAATAATTGAGGGATATTGAACCGCAGTGCATCGGCGATAGAATGACATGTCGAATGAAACTTCAGCTTTTTAAGTATGTGAACGCATCGGAAAATTCATAATAAGAGTTTGGCACATAAAAAAATTACCGGCGTGTAATAACACCGATACGGATAAGATGTTTTTATAAAGGATTTAAAGCAATTTAGTTTTATACAATTTACATATTTTAGCAAGCCATATAAATACTTCAAATTTTTTTCTATTAATTACCGGGAGTTTCATTATACATCATACTCTGTTAAGATGCTCATCTTTAAAATAACTATTACTTTAGCCTCTGATTATCTTTTCTAAAAAAATGGATCATGGAAAACATTAAGATCGCTACTGCCCAGTTCGAAAATAAAAGCGCTGATAAGAATTATAATCTCAGTGTTATAAAAAAATTATCTTCCGGAGCTGCTCAACAAGGGGCACAGGTAATTGCTTTTCATGAATGTTCTGTAACAGGTTACACTTTTGCAAGACATCTTTCTAAAGAAGAGTTACTGGACATAGCTGAATTTATTCCCCAGGGAAAAAGTATACAGAAATTAATTGCCATCGCAAAAGAAAATGACATTGTTATCCTCGCAGGTCTTTTTGAGAAAGATGAGAACGATAAAGTGTACAAAGCTTATGTATGTGTTGATAAAAATGGATTAGTTGCAAATTACAGGAAACTTCATCCATTTATCAATCCCAATATCACTCCTGGTGATCGATATGTAGTGTTCGATATTTATGGATGGAAATGCGGTATACTGATCTGTTATGATAATAATGTGATTGAAAATGTAAGAGCAACAACACTGCTGGGTGCTCAGATTATTTTTATGCCACATGTCACTATGTGCACACCTTCTACTCGCCCCGGCGCTGGTTTTGTTGATCCTGGATTGTGGAAGAACCGGTATAATGATCCAACTTCGCTGAGGCTTGAGTTTGATGGTATGAAAGGCAGGGGATGGCTGATGAAGTGGCTACCCGCCAGGGCTTATGACAATGCTATTTATGCCATATTTTCAAACCCTATTGGAATGGATGAAGATCAATTGAAAAATGGTTGCTCCATGATCGTCGATCCTTATGGAGACATTATTGCAGAGTGCCGCAGTTTTGAAGATGAATTTGCAGTTGCGGTATGTATGCCAGACCGATTAGTGAAGGCAGGTGGCTACAGGTACAAAAAAGCAAGACGACCGGATCTTTATAAAGATATAATTGGCAAGTCACATAAATCTGAGCAAAAAGTTATCTGGATGAAAGACGAAGACGAATAATTCCTTGCTGATTCCTGAGCTGAAAGTCCCAAAATAAAAAGCCGCAAGTAAAAATCGCGGCTTTTTATTTTAACAATCTCCAAAACTTATTTTATCATAATGGCATGTTTTTCCTGTACAGTACCTAACGTACAAACAATATAGTAACTGCCGGGTGCCAAATTCAAATCCCCCAAATGGAAATGCCCGTTGTTCAATCCTTTCACTGCAGTCATTTCCTGTTGCTTAATAAGGCCGCCACTTTGATTATACAATTGTACAACCATTTTGCCCTCTTTATCTGCATTAAACTGCATCATTAAATGGCCGGCTGTGCTGATAGGATTAGGACTTAAACTTGTGACAAGTTTTACAGTCTTTGTTGGCCTTGCAAACATTTTGATTTCTGATAATTGCGAATTTCCATTCTTATCAACCATTTCAATCTGATAATATACATATTTGTTATCTGAAACAGTGTTATCAACAGAGCGATATGCGTGTGTTGTGATTTCGCTTCCTGATGGATTTATCTTTGTTATTTCTCTAAAATTTTCACCATCAGTGCTGCGTTGTACAGAATAATAAGAAATATTTTTTTCATTTGTTATTCTCCAGTTGATGACAGCTTTTTCATCCTGAGAAAGATCAACACTTAAATCAGTTAAAGCAGCAACGGCCGATGCGCTAACCCTTATAGTACCCGTCATTCCCATTGCCAGGTGAAAAGTGCAATGATATCTGTAAGTGCCTGTTCTTGTTAATGTATATCGGAAAGTGCGCCTGTTGGTATTGATGGGCCTGTCGAAAGCGGCAGCTCCTGCCGGTATCTGGTCTGATGTGGTGGTATGTGTACCATTTACCCACGTCCACCTTATTACATCACCCACCACAGCATTTACCCGCTTTGGTGTAAATTGGAAATTGCTCACCTGAACGGTGATAACTTTGGCAAAAGCTGTAGTTATACTTGCAAGTATAACCGCAATAAAAAGTAGTGTCTTTTTCATAATATAAATTTTAAATTATTGAATCAAAGAGTACAAAAAAATAGATAAGGTTTTTGAAATGTAGTTCGCATTATTGGTAAAAAATGTTGATAGTTTTTTGATATAATTAATCACGACTATAGGGTATGTTTGACAAGCATTATTTTGATTTAATCCACAATCCTGATCCTGCACATTGAAAGCTCAGCAACAATAAGTGTTATATAAATTTACAAAACTATGAGGTACCAAGCTGGTTTCTTCCATTTTTATTTATAAAACAAAAGCCGCAGGTAAAAACCCGCAGCATTCATTGTACCCTATAGCAAAACCTTATCTAACAATGATCGTGTGTTTTCTTTTTAAATTGCCTGATGCGCAAACGATATAATATGTTCCGGGGCTAAATCGCCTGAATAGAAATGTCTGTTATCCAGTTCCTTGCTCACTGTCATTCCTGTTTCCGTAAGGAAACCACTTGTTTGATTATCTAATTGCCTATTTGTGGCCAAGATATTCATTACCAAAGCCAAAATATGCAACTGTTTACAATTGCCATATTTTATTTTGCCCGGCAGGCAAAACGGCTTACCGAGTTGGTAAAAATTACTGCTGAAAGAAGAGGAGATTAGAGTAAGGCTGCATCACCAGAAAGTCGCGCTTACCAGCAGCGATTACTTAATAAATGTTTATTTATGATAAAGCATTCTGGTACAATTACCTTCTGCTTGCAATAAGCAGATTGAGATCTGTAAATTTCAAATCAAATCTCTGGCTGATATAAAAGTTGGTAAGATGCCCTTTATACAGATATACGCCATGTCTTAAATTAAAGTCATGCCAAACCATTTCATCAAAACCGCCTTCGTTGCTTGTATTCAGCAACATGGGCATTAATACGTTACTTATAGCATGGCTCGCTGTTCTTGCATAACCGCTGGGGATATTTGGCACGCAATAATGGATTACATCATGCTTTAGAAATGTTGGCTGTTCCTGCGTAGTTATTTCACTGGTCTCAAAACAGCCACCACGATCAATGCTTACGTCAATGATGACGCTGCCGGGACGCATAGCCGTTACCATTTCTTCGGTTACAACAATGGGGCTTCGCCCATTTTCATTACTCAAGGCTCCTACTGCCACTTCACAGGTCTTTAATTGCTTGGCAAGAATTTTAGGTTCTATAACACTCGTCCATACGCGAACACCAAGATTATTCTGTAAGCGTTTCAAACGATATACATTATTATCAAATACTTTTACTGAAGCTCCCAGCGCAAGTGCTGTTCGTGTTGCAAATTCACCAACTACTCCTGCGCCTATTATAATAACTTTTGTTGGTGGTATACCGCTGATACCACCCAGCAATACACCCTTACCATTATGGGGGCTGCCCAGGTACTGGCCTGCAATAAGCATGACAGCACTCCCCGCAATTTCGCTCATACTGCGAACAATAGGATAAGTGCCGCTATCGTCTTTCAGATTTTCAAAACCAAGTGCGGTTATGCGTCTTTCCATCATCTGTTCTATGATATTCTTTTTAAGAATAGAGAGATGGATAGGTGAAATAATAGTTTGATTCATCTGCAGATGCGGAAGATCGTTTTCAACCACCGGAGCGCTTTTTATCAGTAACGGGGCCTTATATACTTCGGCCTTATCATATACAATCCTGGCACCTGCTTCGCTAAAATCATTATCAGAATATTTACTCCCCTCTCCTGCTTTTGTTTCAACAGAAACTTCATGACCATTATCAACCAGTACACCTACAGCATCCGGTATTAATGCTACCCTGTTTTCCTGGAATGCGGTTTCCTTAGGAATACCAATATGTAATCTTGCCCGTTTGGATTTTATATCAAGTGTTTCCTCAAGTGTTTCATAACTGAAAGATGAGCTTACAATAGGTTTTGTCTTAGCCATTTAAATGAGAGTTGTGGAGGTTTTTTAAAATTACTCAATTTGTAGCGTATTCAATATGCAAAATTGTGTTTTAAAAGCTATTTTAGGTTATGTATCATGCCCGCCAGGAATTTTAAACCGGCCGCTGTTGGATATTATTTGCTGAATTCACTTTGTGTTCGGGTTTGTTATTCTTGTATTTCTTTCTTAACCCGAACAGAAGCAGATAATTTCCTTGTTCCTTCATCAATCGTTTCAATATGAATATTCAATGTATCATCAGGTAATAGACCCTCAGCTTTATCCGGCCATTCAACCAAACAAAAACTTCTGCTTAACAAACAATCTTCGATACCTGCCTGTGTAGCTTCTTCTTCATCTTTTAACCGATACCAGTCCATATGATAAATAGTGCCTGCCACAGGGCTTTGGTATTCATTAATAATTGCAAATGTGGGGCTGCTTATTACATCCTTTACCTTCAATACTTCACATACGGCATGAATGAGTGTTGTTTTGCCCGAACCCATACTGCCATGAAAAGCCCATACAGGGTATTGTTTGTAATGTTGCCACAATTGCTTTGCTGCTGACTTAATGTTATCAATTCTGAACTCAATATTCATTGTGCAAATATGAAACATAAGCTGTAAATGAGATAGCTATTAATACTTTTAGCATCGTGTTTTCTTTCATTCCCGGAACAAGTCTATGCAGCAGCACGATCATCGTGCAGCCAATGAAGACATTGCCCGGCATAATTGTTGGTTAATATTTTGTCAATAACAATGAATATATTTTTCTTTCTTAGAGCGCACTTTTACTTTGTATTTTAGGGGATTAATTCTTAATCATGCAAACAGGAGAAGATATCAAGCTGCTTAGCCAGAAAATAGAATATGCATCGATCTTTTCGGACAGGCTGCGGGTAGAATTGTCAAAAGCTATTGTAGGGCAACACCACATGATAGATAGTCTACTGATTGGCCTGCTTTGCAATGGACATGTTCTACTGGAAGGTGTACCGGGCCTCGCAAAAACACTTACTATTAAATCGCTTGCGCAGGCAGTCTCTGCCAAATTCAGCCGTATACAATTTACACCGGATCTTTTACCCGCCGATGTTATTGGCACTATGATTTATAACCAGCACCGCAATGAATTTATCGTACGCAAGGGGCCCATTTTCGCCAATTTTATTTTAGCTGATGAAATTAACCGAGCTCCTGCCAAAGTACAGAGTGCATTGCTCGAGGCTATGCAGGAAAAACAGGTTACCATTGGTGAATCAACTTATTTTTTAGATGAGCCATTTCTTGTATTGGCTACACAAAATCCGCTGGAGCAAGAGGGCACATATCCATTGCCAGAAGCGCAGGTGGACAGGTTTATGCTGAAGATAATTGTGAGCTATCCCAATAAAAAAGAAGAGCAGTTGATCATTCGTCAGCAGGTCCAGGAACTTGAACTGCCGCAGGTAGATTCCGTTGCAAGTATTCATGAAATTCTTGAAGCCCGTAATTTGGTAAAACAGGTGTATATGGATGAAAAAATAGAGCAGTACATCGTAGACATTGTATTTGCCACGCGCTTTCCGGAACAATATAATCTCGGCAAGCTAAAAAACCTTATTAGTTATGGCGCTTCACCCAGGGGTAGCATTAACCTCTCTCTCGCGGCCAAAGCACATGCATTTATGCAAAAGCGCGGTTTTGTAATTCCCGACGATGTAAAAGCTGTTTGCAAAGATGTAATGCGTCATCGCTTTGGTGTAACTTATGAAGCAGAAGCGGAAAATGTAACAACAGAAAAAATGATCGACGATATTTTAAGAACAGTGATGGTGCCGTAAAACAGTTTATGGTTGATGTAATATAGTTTTTATGTACTTAACTGCAGAATAGCTATTTAACTTTTGTTGTGTCACTCACTTGTACGTTTTCAGCTTCATTCGGCATCCGGAGATGCAGATTTGTATAAAGAGGATTAGTATCAACTTGTATCATTCACAAACTTCCATTACTGTTCGCCATTCACATTCACTAGAACATAAACTTATAATGGCCCTCTTCAAAAAAAGTAAATCTGGTAATTCTAAAGAATCTAATACAGTTTCTTCAGATACCATTCATGCAGACAATGCCGGGAATGAGAGCATCCTTGATCTGCTTAAAAAAGTTCGTGAGCTGGAAATAAAAAGTAAACGCCTCACCAACCATTTGTTTACGGGCGAATATCATACAGCTTTTAAGGGCAGGGGTATGGCTTTTAAGGAGGTGCGTGAATACCAGCCCGGGGATGACGTGCGGTTTATTGAATGGAATGTTTCAGCCCGGATGGGGCATACCTACAGCAAGCTATTCGAAGAAGAAAGAGAGTTAAGCGTGTATATGCTCGTTGATGTAAGTGCCAGTAATTTGTTTGGAACGTATAAACAAACAAAAAGAGATCTTATAACGGAAATATGCGCTGTACTTGCCTTTTCAGCAATCAGTAATAATGATAAGGCGGGAATTATCCTGTACAGCGATAAAGTAGAAAAATATATCCCGGCAAAAAAGGGAAAAGATCACGTGCTGTTTATGGTCCGTGAATTATTAAATCACCAGCCTCATTCCGCATATACCGATACTGTTAATGCTTTGCGTTTTCTCAACAATACCACAAAACATAAAAGCATAGTATTTATATTGAGTGATTTTGCTGATGCCGGTTACCACGATGCACTGCGTGTGGCGGCCAAACGCCACGATGTTATCGGCGTACAGGTTTATGATAAGCGGGATGAAAAATTGCCACCTGTTGGTTTGTTGCAGGTACGTGATGCAGAAACAGGTAAAATGGTTTGGCTGAATACAAATGATACTTATACGCGTCATAAATATAACCAGCAGTTTATAAAAATACTGGAAGATGCAAAACTTGTTTTTCGGAATGCGGGAGCAGACCTGATGCAACTGGCAACCGGGGAAGACTATGTAAAAAAATTACAGGAATTTTTTATAAAAAGAGCATGAAAATGTTTATCGTTTATAGTTCGGCCTTTGAAATAAAATTTTCTTCCTTATTTTTCAAAATAAAAACGCCATTAGCAAAAACTAATGGCGATAACATTAATTGAAATAAACAGGCTTAGTGTTGCGGTTTGGTCTTTTCCGAACTCATCGTTTTAATTTTACCATCCATATAAATACATTGCCCTTCTTTAAGTGTCATTGTTTTACCATCTTTTGTTTTAACAGTTCCATCTTTCATTACTACAGTTCCATTGTTCAGCGTCATATCCTGTGTCATTTCCGAAGTTGTTCCATTCTTTTCTACCATTACTTTTCCATTTTTCATCATGATGCAGTCTTTCATGTGCGTTGATTTGCCCGTTGTTGTTTTATGTCTTGATGTGTCCTGGGCCTGT
>DATBFI010000665.1:0-2964 GCA_036558585.1 Chitinophagaceae bacterium | reverse complement strand
ATTGATAAAGCAAAAAATGAATACCGAAAAGAGCTGGAATGGATGCGCAGGCAGCCAAAAGCAAGAACCACAAAGAGCAGGGCAAGACAAAATAACTTTTATGAAGTGGAAGCAAGGGCCAGGCAAAAAATTGAAGACGCTCAATTGCAATTGCAGGTAAAGATGAGCAGGCTTGGAGGTAAGATCGTTGAAATGAAAAAAGTGTATAAAAGTTATGGCGACACAAAAATTTTGAAGGGCTTTGATTACACTTTCAGTAAAGGAGAAAGAGTTGGAATTATTGGTAAGAACGGCGTAGGTAAGTCAACCTTTTTAAATATTGTCCAGGGAATTGAAAAGTTTGACAGCGGTAAAATAAATATCGGGGAAACTGTAATCTTTGGTAATTTTTCTCAACAGGGTTTGGAGATAAAAGATAATGTTCGCGTGATTGAATATGTAAAGGGTTTTGCGGAAAGTTTTCCACTGGCGAAAGGCGGAAGTTTAAGTGCTGCACAGTTCCTGGAGCTTTTCTTATTTCCGGCTGAAAAGCAATACACTTATCTTAACTCGTTAAGCGGTGGTGAAAAAAAACGCCTGCAGTTACTTACAATTTTGTTCCGGAATCCAAACTTTTTAATTCTTGATGAACCAACTAATGATCTCGATTTGCCTACATTGAGTGTTTTGGAAATTTTTTTGAATGACTACCAGGGCTGTTTGTTAATTGTGTCACACGACCGATATTTTATGGATAGGCTAGTGGACCATTTATTTGTATTTGAAGGCAATGGAGAAATAAGAGATTTTCCGGGCAACTATACGCAGTATCGCTTATGGCAAAAGGAGCAGGAGAGAAAGTTGCCGGTTGCCAGTTACCAGTTACCTGTTAAGAGTGAGACGGGCCACGGGCAACAAGCAACCGGTAACAAGAAAAAAGCTTCTTTTAAAGAGAAACGTGAATTTGAGCTGCTTGAAAAAGAAATAGCAGACCTGGAAGCAGAGAAGCAACAAATAGAAGATCAGCTGAGTGATCCGGATGCTCCTTATGAAAGATTAAATTTACTGAGCAGGCGAATAGGGGAGATCACCACTTTATTAAATGACAAGGAATTGCGTTGGCTGGAACTTAGTGAAATTATATAGCTTATGTTTTAAGTTTTGTGTTTTATGTTTTGGGTTTAGAGGTATCTATAAAAAATAAAGACACAATAAATCGTAATTGCGAATCAATTTCGTTTAGTAAGAAATTGAGATGTGCAGGTTAATTCTGAACTTTTTACTACAATGTCATTATAAACGATAAGAGGGATCTGAAAAATAAATTGCACGGAATTTTGCTGATGCAGTTGGCAGGGTGTGGCAATATTCTGGATAGAATTGTGGTTATTCTTGTCTTTTTTCAATAGCAGGAGATAGCCACGTCGCGGCAAATGCACAAAGGCTTTGCACTCCTCGCTAGGACGTTAAGACTCGCTATGACGGTGAAGAGTTGTCATTATAACGAAGCGAGGCATCCGCTAACTAAAGGGCATAAATCGTAAATCTGAAAAGTAAATAAAAAAGTATGGATCTTTTAGGAGTTGGCTCAAGAGTAAAGCATCCGTCATATGGAACGGGTGTTGTAATTCATGTGCACAAACGTGTGTATGAAATCTGTTTTATTGAGCAGGGCATAAAAACCGTTAGCAAAGACCACCTGATGGAAGTAATTGAAAGAATAGAACCTGAATTTAATGTGAGCTTTACCGAAGCAGAAGAAGCATTGATAAAAATCATTCGCGAATTAAGCGATATAAGTGAAGTGATTCCTTTGGGTGATAAATGGGATGGAGGCGTAATGATATTGCGTCCCGGTGATCGGTCATTAAAAGAAAAAGAAGTACCGATAGATGTGTTCTTTCATAAGATAGTTATGCTGCGTGATCGCCTGAGGGTGATGGAACAGCGCATCAATGCACATGATAAATTAACGGATGAAGATAAGATCAGCCTGCAGCAATATATTACGCGGATCTATGGTTCATTAACGACCTTCAATGTATTGTTTAAATACAGGACTGACCAGTTTGAAGGAGAGAAGGGGGAGAAGTAGTCATTGGTTGCCAGTCTCCAGTTTCCAGTTGCCTGTAGCGATAACAAAAACATTGGTCTCTTTTTCGTTTAATTATGTTTTTATCACAGATTAATACTTATTCTGCCGATGAACGAAATGCGACGCAACAGGTGATGCCACGAAGTACAGGAGCCGGTACCAAAATCAAAAAATAAAAAAGCCGCATCAAAAAATGAGCGGCTTTGATATTGCTATATAGATCTAATAAAAAGGGCTGAGGATGAACTCTATTTGACTGGTATTTTTTTCATTACACTTAATCTGAGACCTTCTGAAATTTTCAGCGCTGTGTACTTTTTACTACTCTTTACAAGTGCATAATATTTAATATGGCCATCACTATCCATGAATACAAGCGCATCTTCAATTAAACATTTACTGTATCTTTTTTTGATATTGTTTAAAACCTCTTTTGGTAAATCATTTGAATTAAGCCTGTAACTTAAACCAACAAGACTGTATTCTGCAATGTAATAAACTGAAATTGTGCGACCATTAAACACAACAGACCTTTTGTTGTAATCATTTTTATGCAGCCATTCTGCTTTACCGGAACTATTCATTACTACTTTGAATATATTGAGCGCTGCCGCATCTGTATTCGTTGCTTCCCCGGAGGCCGTTGCAACGAATACAACAATTATTGTAATTATAAGAATGATCCTTTTCATGGTCTTACGGTTTGGATGATTGTTTTCAGAGGGTACAGAAATCATTGTTGGTTGAAGTGTTTAGTCTGACAGCATTCTGCTGAAAATGAATGCTTTTCCGTTTGCCACTTTAAGTGCAAGATTGGATTTGCCTTTATGAACCTGCGTAAAGTAGTTAACGTATCCCTGTTGATCAATAAAGAATAATGCATCCACGAT
>DATBFI010000664.1:0-3489 GCA_036558585.1 Chitinophagaceae bacterium | reverse complement strand
AATTTCTCTTTTGAAGAAATACTTTGTCGTTTCTGTTTATAAAGATTTCGCAGTTCTCTTTTCGTCATGACAATCAAGGTACAATCCTACTTTTTCTACAAATTTTTATCTCTCGCAAAATACTACAATATTAACGTCTGTTTTATAAGCCAGGTTCATCTATTGTAAAGATGCTGCAAGGATATTTTTATTTTTATCGGCCTGCTGTTTTATAAAAGACCGGGTTATATCTTTTGAAAAAGGGATAGAAGCAATTTTTTTATACCCGCTCCATTGCACTATCTCATTTTCATAATTCATATACTGATCGTTGAAAATCCAACCAGCTACATTTAGCTTTTTTTGTTTGCATGCTGCAGCGGTCAGTAGTGAATGATTGATACTACCTAAATAATTCCTGCTTACAAGGATAACTTTGGCACTGAGTTTTTGAATAAGATCAATTACAAATTCATTTTCATTCAGTGGAACCAAAAGCCCGCCGGCGCCTTCGATGATCAGTTTGTAGTTCCTGGTTTCCGGTTTCCCGTTTCGCCCGCCTGTATGTCGGGCAGGAGTTGCCAGTTGTTCATATTTTTTTACTATTAAATCCAAATCAATTTTTACATTATCCTTTCGTGCTGCGATATGAGGTGATGCCGCTAAGGAAAGTTTATATGCTTCAGGATGAATAACAGATCTTGTATTAGTGATAAGATTTTTTACCTGCAATGCATCGGTTCCATTTTCATATCCAGCCTGGACCGGTTTCCAGTAATCTGCTTCTAATGCCTCAACAATTATGGCGGCTGTAATTGTTTTGCCTGCATCTGTTCCTATGCCTGTTATAAAAATTGGTTGAGGGGTCATTGCTGTTCTTTTTGTTTTATTGAATTGAGAAACGCCCGATTTTATAGTTAAAATTTCTTAGCTCCTTCAGGAGAAATGAGCTTAAAAAAAGAAAATACTGTTGTTCCATAATTTCTTTGAAAGCTGAAGCCTTCATATTTTTCGTAATTATTCCGCGGTGTATGTTCTAACACAAAAAAGCCATCTATGGCAATTAATTTTTTCGAGACAATTATTTTTGGCAATTCATCAATACTGCCTAAAGCGTAAGGTGGTCCTGCGAAAATAAAATTATATTGTTCATTACATGCCGCAAGAAAAGTGAATACATCAAGTTTGAGCAATTTGCAATTTTGAATGCCAAGCGTTTGAATATTTTTTTTTATAAAAGCATACATCTGGCTATCTTTTTCCACCATCGTTAGATCTGCTGCTCCTCTTGACGCTAACTCATAACTAATATTTCCTGTGCCGCTAAAAAGATCTAATGTTTTTATTCCTTCAAGATCAATCCTGTTTTGCAATATATTAAAGAGGCCTTCCTTTGCAATATCTGTTGTAGGGCGGGTATAAGGCATTTTTGTTGGCGGACTGATTTTCCTTCCTCCAAATTTTCCTGAAATGATCCTCATACATCATATTGGCAAAATGAGAAAAAATAATGCAACGGATAATTCTGGAATATTTCGGCCTCAAACAAATTTTTATCGGCCGGCTCAATAAAAAAGTGATTGATATAAGCACGGAGCGTTCCATACAACGGTGAAGCAGTGTCGATCATGCCACTTGCATGTACTAATGTTTCATTCAAAGGCAATTCATACGCATTAAATATATTAAGCACGTAGTAGAGTACATCCGCAGGTATTTTGTAGGAAAAATTTTGTATCAGTTGCAGGTTGCCTTCTTTAAACACAGAAATAATAAGATGTGTGTGATAAAAGACAAGATGAAGCTTATTGCCTGAATTGTCTGTATACTGACCTTTCAATAGCTGATAATATTTGTGCACGTTTGATGATATGGTATGGCGTTTACTATACTCTGCTAATATTTTTGTTGGAATAAGGCCAAGTGTTACGCAGTCATTTATTGTGTCCTTGCAAAATTTCGCTTCGTCACATTCGCCAAAATTCATTTCCATGTAAGGAACTGCTATTTCATCTTTATAAAATTCCTGCGGGATACAAACACATTCTTTATGACCCCAGATGCAATACGCTTTTTCAAACTCAGCAGTAAGTAAGCGTGAATCGGACCGTATACTGTTCAGTAAATTTTCAAAATCATTTATGTTTGTTTCTGCAAAATCAAAAAGTTCAAATGCTTTTACAAGTTTTGTTTGATGGTTTTTACACCAGCATGAAATATATTCTCTGCCCGTTTCAATAAAGAGGTCGCAATCAGATAAGTCTTCACTGTATATACCAAATGTTTTCCGAACCATGCAAATATATATTGAGGTGCAATGTTACTAAATACTCATGAGTTTAAGTTTGTGTTTTTAATTTAGGTTTTGTGTTCCGGTTCACTCAAAATCCTTTACACATTTGATAGTTGTATAACCTAATTGTAGTTTTGCAGCCCTTTATGGAATCGCAGGTTGCAGATATTAATTTACGGGTACAAATAACCAACAGGCAAATTTTAAAAATTGCATTGCCGATTGCTGCTGCTATTCTTGTGCCACAGATCAATTTTATAACCAATAATATTTTTCTCGGGGGACTTGGCGAACAACCACTCGCAGTTGCAGGAATAACAGGTGTTTATTACCTGATATTTGCCGTTATTGGTTTTGGTCTGAATAACGGGCTGCAGGCGCTCATTTCAAGACGTGCCGGCGAAAACAGGATTCATGAAATCGGGAATCTTTTTAACCAGGGGATCCGCATTACGCTTGTGTTTTCTGCATTTAGTATTCTTGTCACTTATTTTATAGCGCCGGTTATTTTAGCTGCTTCATTGCACGATCCTTCCAATGTACAAATGGCGGTGCATTTTTTATACATACGCATATGGGGTCTTCCTTTTTTGTATGTGTACCAAATGCGCAATGCATTATTGGTGGGTACCAACAACAGCCGGTATCTTATTGCAGGAACACTTGCTGAAGCTATCACCAATATTGTTTTTGATTATGCTTTGATATATGGTCATTTTGGCCTGCCGCAACTTGGTTTTAATGGCGCTGCCTTTTCATCCATTCTTGCAGAAGCAACAGGTTTGTTTGTAATATTCGGCGTAATGCACAAAAAAAATTTGGGCAAACAGCTGCAACTTTTTAAAAAGTACTCTTATGATGCAGTTAATACAAAACTTATACTTGTTCAATCACTTCCCTTAGTTCTGCAGCATGTGATCAGTGTTGCAGGCTGGGAGTTTTTTTATATTCTTGTTGAACATCATGGTGAAAGGGACCTTGCTATTTCAAACACTATGCGAAATATTTTTGGATTCTTTGGTTGTGTAACATGGGCTTTTGCATCAACAACTAATTCTATGGTAAGCAATGTTATCGGCCAGGGGTTGCAAAACAGGGTTATAGAATTAATTCTAAAAATAATGAAGCTGAGCTTGGGATTTTCGTGCTTTATATTTTTATTGCTGAACATTGCGCCAACTCTTTTTTTGCATATATATAAACAAGGCAATGATTTT
>DATBFI010000663.1:0-5475 GCA_036558585.1 Chitinophagaceae bacterium | reverse complement strand
TTGATTATATTCTCATAAACTGTTTATCCTAACAGTATGTCATCACAAACAGCAAAAAAAGTTATCATTATTGGCGCTACGTCTGGCATTGGTAAAGAAATGGCTTTGCAATATGTACAAAAAGGGTATATCGCAGGCATTACGGGAAGACGTACAAAGCTGTTAGATGAAATGAAAGAAAGATTTCCTGCTCAAATTTTCACATCATGTTTTGATGTTCGCACAGATAATAATATTGAGTATCTCAAAACTTTAATTAATGAAATGAATGGCGTTGATATTTTTATTTACAATGCAGGTTATGGTGAACCCGGCATCACACTAAATCCTGAGATTGAAAAGAAGGTTTACGAAATAAATGTGAAAGGATTTGTTGACTTAACCGCTTACATGTTTAATTACTTTATGCAACAAAATCATGGGCATATCGCTGCAACCTCTTCCATTGCATCTGTAAAAGGTCTTAGTTCAGCGCCCGCCTATAGCGCAAGCAAAGCTTTTATGAGCAATTATATGGAAGGGCTGTACATGAAGGTACGCCGGTTAAAAGCAAATATTTACATTACTGATATTCAACCCGGTTTTGTAAAAACCAAAACTGTATCTAATCCCCGCTTTTGGGCAGCGCCGCCTAAAAAGGCTGCAGCTCAAATTATCGCAGCAATCGAAGCAAAAAAATGGCGTGTATATATTACAAAGCGCTGGCGACTTATCGCCTGGCTTATGAAATATGTGCCCTCATGGATCTATCATAAGATCGCTTAAACAATTTTTGTTAAAAATTCAACGTTCTCATTAAGTCATCATGTAATACACACCTGTTAGCATCTTTATAACAGTTGATATTGTTTCCGGATGATAAATTTGTAAATGAGTTAAGAAGAATTTATAAGACCAGCTTAGTTCATGAATTTGTTGTCACTCTGAACATTACTCAGCATAAAGAAGCGGAGATCAAAATAAAACGATGAATAACCTAAACATAATACACGAGCAATTTGAGAGAGAAAAAAATCTAAAGGCTTTTGGCATGACTGTGCTTATAACAGGTGCAATTTTTCTCTTCCTGTTTCTTGTAAGCTGGACAATTCCTCAACCTCCTCCGCCACCTGTTGATGAAGGTATCGAAGTAAACCTCGGGAACAGTGATGTTGGCATGGGAAACATTCCGCCCCAGGTCCCCGGTGATCTTTCAGCGGCAAAGGAAACAAATACCAATTCGCCGCAAACTTCCCTTGCTGCGGCGGAAACACAACCCGAAGTTGCAGAAAATAAGGAACCGGATGCTCCTGTTGTGCATACTTCTCCAAAACCTGAAGTAAAGAAACACGCTGCTCAAAAAGAAAATACAGAAACAAAAAGGATCACTGATAAACCGGTCGTAAATACGCCTCCAAAACCTGTAAAACCAAAAGCAGTATATGCTGGCGGAAAAAATACTAACAATGGTGGCAATAATGCAGACAGTTATAATAACGTACGCAACCAGGGCATAGCAGGCGGAAATGGTGACCAGGGAAAACCAAATGGTAATCCAAATTCTGACAGCTATACCGGCAATGGCGGAACCGGGAACGGCGGCATTAGCATAACAAATGGTTTAAGCGGAAGAAGAACGATGGGCAATACGAGGTTTGAAGACACGTATCAATATGGCGGTAAAGTACTCGTGAATGTTACAGTTGATGAAAACGGAAATGTAACATCTGCAAATTTAAAACAGGGAAGCCCATTTCCTGATATCAATAAAATTGCTGTAAGAAGAGCCTACCAGGTAAAATTCTCAAAAGGTTCTGAAACCCAGTCAGGCACTATAGAAATTAAATTTGAAAATCCAAAGGGGTAATTTTATCGTGAGACGTGAAACGTCAAACCTGAGAAGCTGCGTTTTATCTTCTTGATAAAGTATCATCAATTATCATCATGGATTTTTAGAAGTCGCAAAAAGTTCATAGTGTGCAAGTGAACCCGCGAAACAGGGATGCCAGTATAAACTGCTGCTCGTTTCCAAAAAAATTCTCTTTATAACCTTCTGCAAAGTTCTCTAACTTGGCGGGATGACTTACGCAGAAACACTCGATTATCTTTATCGCACGCTTCCTATGTTTAGCCGTATTGGCGCCGCTGCTTTTAAAAAAGATCTCACCAATACTTTACAATTAAGCGAAGCATTAGGTGATCCTCACAAAAAATTTAAAAGTATACATATTGCCGGCACAAACGGCAAAGGTTCTACCAGTCACATGCTCGCAGCTATCCTTCAGGCTGCCGGTTATAAAACGGGCTTGTATACGTCGCCACATTTAAAAGATTTCAGGGAAAGAATTAAAGTGAATGGAGTAATGTGTAACGAAGATTTTGTAATTGATTTTACAGAAAAAGTAAAGCTTCTGATCAAATCGATACATCCATCCTTTTTTGAAATAACAGTGGCTATGGCTTTTACATACTTCGCTGAGCAAAATATTGATGTGGCTGTAGTTGAAGTAGGCCTGGGCGGAAGGTTAGACAGCACAAATATTGTTACACCCGAACTGGCCGTTATTACTAATATCGGTTGGGATCATATGAACATGCTTGGTAACACACTCGAAAAAATTGCTTATGAGAAAGCGGGGATTATAAAACAAAATATTCCTGTCGTAATTGGAGAAATTTTACCCGAAACAAGACCAGTATTTGAAAAAATTGCTGCAGAAAAAAATACTGCTCTTTTGCTTGCAGCAAATGAAAGATATGTATCTGACTGGCATTTAAAAAATCAGCAGTTAAATATTACCGTTGCTGATAATTATACAGATGAACATGTCACCTACCAATTAGACCTTGCAGGAATTTATCAAACAAAAAATATAATTACCGTTCTTGAAACAGTTCATCAATTGCAAAAAAAAGGTTGGAATATTTCACAGCAGCATATAAAAAATGGATTGGCACAAACAAAAAAATTGACAGGCCTGCATGGCAGATGGGAATTGGTTCATAAAAAACCAATGATCGTTTTGGACGTAGCTCACAATATTGATGGAATGAAACAAATTGTGGAGCAAATAGAACTGACCACCTATAATGATCTGCACATAATCATCGGTATGGTAAAGGATAAAGAGGCAGAAAAAGTATTGGCAATACTTCCGCGCTATGCAGCCTATTATTTTACAAAAGCGCAGATACCAAGAGCTTTACCTGAACGTGAGCTTGCAATGAAAGCGGCATATATAGGACTAAATGGTAAAACCTTTGGCGACGTGAATACTGCAATTGCTGAAGCTTTACAACATGCACATGAAAATGATCTTATTATTGTATGCGGGAGCGTATTTGTTGTGGGTGAGGTGAATGATCTGGCCGTTAAATCTTCAAAAGGGGCTCTTTGAAGTAAATCGCTATATTAAGGAGCAGAGGCATACGTTATTTTTTCTAAATAGCGTAATGCATAAAATATAGTTGTCATGTGCATGGATTGTATAATCGCTCTTTCTTCTACAAGTTGCAAAACTTCATCCATCGTTAATTCCATTACTTCTATTTCTTCATTGTGATCGAGTTCCTGCTCTTTTATTTTTTTACCGCCTTTTGCAATAAACATATGCATAAGATTAGTATTCGTGGAAGGATTTGCAGAAATCTTTCCGAGATAATGTACTTCGTTAAATTCATAACCTGTTTCTTCAAGCAACTCTCTTCGAATCCCATCTTCATACGTCGCATCAGTTGGATCAACACAACCGCCGGGTAATTCGATACAAACGTCCCCCAGTGCCTGCCTGTATTGACGTACCATAATTATTTTTCCGTCTTCTGTAATAGGAAACGCCGTTGCCCATTCAGGGAATTCAAACACATAGTATGGATTCACGATCTTACCGTCTGGTTTTTCGCAAATATCTTTTCGAACGGTAAACCATGTCTCTTTAAATAAATACTCTGAGGATAATAATTTCCATCGTAGGTCTCTCATGATGAAGTTTATAGTTTTTGGTTTGTTGTTAACGGAGATCTTAAAATTTACCAACCATTTCGTTCTCTCAATGCAGTGATATGTTTTACATGATGTTTGCCATGCCATGCATACATACCGAGTAAATACCAAAGGCTCATTTCTCTTTTATGCTCAGGATGGAATACGGTGCGTTCCCACTGCTCTTCTGAAATATCTTTAATTGTTGCCACCCAGCGCTGATGCAATGCATGCAACAATGTTAACGAAACATTGATGGGCACTGCTTCAACATCATTCAGTTTCGCCCAATCTTTTTCTTCATAAGTTTTAATTGAAGGATTATCCTCTGTAAGTGCAAGTTTAAAACGTACATAAGCATTTATATGACTGTCTGCCACATGATGCACCAATTGTCTTACTGTCCAGCCTCCTTCACGATAAGGTGTATGCAATTGCGCCTCATCCAGGTTTTGAATTGCCATTTCCATTTCATCAGGTAAAAATCTTAAATCAAGCAACCATTGTTCTTTTTGTTCATGTGAAAATGGCTGTAACAGGTATTTACCTATCGGGTAACGAAGGTCTTCTGTTGTTTTATGCATTGTGAGTCTTTTTGTCATCTGTTATACTACCATCACCTTCCGTTGACTGTTTACCTGCACGCATGCGTCATCCTTTACATTTCTGAATCTCGATTATTTTGCCCCATCATCATTCAAAACCCTTTTTTCTTATGGATTTTTTCAAGCTTCCCTTTAGGACACCTGCTGCCGCTATGGTTAGAGGGCTTATTCTTCCCTGATTGTATGTCCTGTCAGGTGAATAAACACATCTTCCAGATTTGCCTTTTTCACTTCTTTAGGGCGCTCAAATCCTGTTGCAACAAGATCATCAATTAATTTATCAGGAGAAGCAAGAGAAATAATTTTACCATTATCAATTATAGCCACACGATCACACAATATCTCAGCCTCATCCATGTAATGTGTGGTAATGATAACTGTTGTGCCACGCTCTCTTATGCCGCGGATAAGATCCCACAAATTTCTTCTCGCCTGTGGATCAAGACCAGTTGTTGGTTCATCCAGGAAAATAATTTTTGGTTTGTTGATCAATGTGGTCGCAATGGAGAAACGTTGTTTTTGACCGCCGCTTAATTCTTTGAATTTATTGGTTGCTTTATCTCTTAAGTTCACTGTATCGAGCAATTGCATTTGATCAACACGTTCATTATACAAACTGGCAAATAAGCTGATCAGTTCCGTCAGTTTTAGACCGGGATAGTAACCCGAAGTCTGCAACTGTACACCGATGATCTTTTTGATTTCATTTGGTTGTTTGTCAAGATTAAATCCATCAACTGTTACTTCGCCGCTGGTTTTTTCACGAAGTGTTTCGATGATCTCAAGCGTTGTTGATTTACCTGCACCATTCGGTCCAAGCAAGCCAAATATCTCTCCTTCCATCACATTAAAACTGATGCCCTTTACCGCTTCAAAGTCTCCATATTTTTTTACAAGATTATTTACCGA
>DATBFI010000662.1:0-3340 GCA_036558585.1 Chitinophagaceae bacterium | reverse complement strand
AATGCTGAAGTGCTGATACCAGCAAATAATTCATCGGCATCCAAACTGGTCCGCGCCAATTTGAATTTCCACCGAATAGATTTGTGTTGCCTTCTGCGGGTTGATAACTTAATCCAAACTCTTCACCGTTTATATTAATTGAATATGGTGTTTCATGCAATTTAGAAATGGCACGAATGCCGCCCGGGGATAAAAATTCCTTTTCATCCACCAGTGCTTTCAATAATTTATCAAGACGTGGCCGGGGAACAAGCGACAATAAAATATCAGCATTGTCATTTAACTCTTCGATCACTAAATATTGTCCATTATCCTCACGGTATTTTTGAAACCACTTTAATCGTTTATGGAAATCGGGAACTTTATCAAGCAATTCTTTTTTCAAGACAAGAACCGCAAATAAAGTGCTCAAACCCACGAGTGATCTGACTTTTAATGGAATATACCTTCCATCAGGTAAAGCAAGTATATCGTAGAAAAATCCCTCTTCATCATCCCAGCTTCCAGTCCAGTTTTCACCAATCCTGTTCAACGATTCTGCAATGTAAACGAAGTGTTCAAAGAACTTTGTAGTAACATCTTCATAATTAGGATTGTGTTGTGAAATCTCCAATGCCATTTCCAGCATATTTAAGCAATACATCGCCATCCAGCTTGTTCCATCCGCTTGCTCAAGAATACCGCCGCCCGGAATTGCACTGCTCCTGTCAAATACACCAATATTATCTAATCCAAGAAAACCGCCTTCGAAAACATTGTTGCCTTTATGGTCTTTTCGATTGACCCACCAGGTAAAATTGATAAGCAATTTTTGAAAAACTCTCTCAAGAAAATCTATATCGCCCTTTCCTGTTTTTGCCTTCTCGTTCTTGTACACCTGTAAACAACTCCATGCGTGAACAGGAGGGTTCACATCACCAAAGGCCCACTCGTATGCAGGTAATTGCCCGTTTGGATGCATATACCATTCGCGCAAAAATAATATCAACTGATCTTTTGCAAACTGAGGGTCAAGCATGGATAAAGGAACACAGTGAAAAGCAAGGTCCCATGCGGCATACCAGGGATACTCCCATTTATCAGGCATTGAAATAATATCTTCATTGTTCAATGTATGCCATTGGTGGTTGCGGCCATATTTCCTTGATCCCGGTGGTGCAATTTGACCACTATCACCATTCAGCCATTTTGGAATATCGATATTAAAATATTGTTTGCTCCACAGCATTCCCGCAAAGGCCTGTCTTTGTATATTAAGTTGTTCTTTATCCTTTGTTTCTGTTATTGATGCATAAAATTCTTCGGCTTCATCAATACGTTTATCAAACAATACATCAAAACTTTCATGAAACGGGGTTGATAATAATTGTTTACTAAGCCTTAATTTAACAGTTGCCACAGAGCCGGGAGTAATATTAAATTCATACATAGGCGCAAGCTTTGTTCCTTCTTTTTTTTCTTCGAGCCAGTCAAATCTTTGCTGTTGCACTGCTGTATGAAAGGCATCTTTTACATACGGTGTTTTATTCGGCACATTGTATAAACGTTCGGTGTTTGTTTCATTTTCCGTCATGAGTGTACGGTACGGCTTCTCGAAATAGAAATAATAATTGCCGGCTGCTTCATGACTGATCTCCGCAATACCTTCCGCGTGTAAACTAATAGAAGGCTTCTTTTTCATTAAACCGAACGACCATAAATTCCGTATCCACAGTGTTGGCAATACCGCGATGCGGGCACTTTCGGCCCCGCGATTATGAACTGTAATGCGAACACAAATATCTTCTGTATCGTTCTTTGCATATTCTGTAAATACATCAAAATACCTGCTCTCATTAAATATTCCTGTATCCAGCAATTCATATTCTCTCTCCGATTTTGAGCGGTTAAGGTTTGTATGAACAAGGTCTGCATAAGGATATTCAGCATGCGGATACTTGTACAAATGCTTCATGTATGCGTGTGAAGGCGTGTTGTCCAAATAATAATATAATTCCTTCACATCCTCTCCATGATTGCCTTCATTACCTGTTAATCCAAATAAACGCTCTTTCAGGATCGGATCTTTTCCATTCCACAATGCAACCGCGAAACAAATGCGTTGCATATCATCGCTTATTCCTGCTATGCCATCTTCACCCCAGCGATAAACACGGCTTCGTGCATGGTCATGCGGAAAATAATCCCATGCATTACCATACTCGCTGTAATCTTCCCTCACAGTACCCCATTGGCGTTCACTTAAGTAAGGTCCCCATTTTCTCCATAACGGATTGCGCAATCGTTGTTGTTCTGCATTCATGATTAATTTTTTTGGTGTGAGCTATTGTGCATGTGGCATCGCCGTTTTCCGGTTAACCGGGATCGCTTGTACGTTCGGAACTTTATTCAGCAATTGTCCCAAACCTTGATTTAAACTGATTCATCGATTATCCTGAAAATCAATTCAGACGAACCAGTAAAATCAGATAAATCGTGGTTCAGACAGGGGGCTTCATCCATTATCTTCAAAGCCCGGGTACAGGGTCATTCCGCCGTCAACAAACAATGTAGTTCCATTCACATAATCTGCATCATCGCTTGCAAGCCACACAGCAGCTTTACCAATATCTTCTACCTGACCAATTCTTTTTTCAGGGATCAGCCTTAAAAGATTTTGCAAATGAGCTGCTGTGTCCCATACATCACGATTAATCGGAGTTTGAATAGCACCCGGCGCGATACTGTTTACGCGGATCTTCTTTGGTGCAAATTCCTGTGCAATGGTTTTCATCATTAACATTACACCTCCCTTGCTTGCAGCATAGTTTGCATGACCGGCCCAGGGAATAACTTCATGCACACTGCTCATACAAATAATTTTTCCTGCTGATCTTGATTTGCCGTTAACACCTCTCCTCAAAAATTCTTTTATGGCTTCTCTTGCGCAAAGGAATTGACCGGTCAGATTTACACTTAATACAAAATTCCATTGGTCAAGTGTCATTTCCGTAAATGGCGCATCTTTCTGCAACCCTGCATTGTTAATAAGAATATCAAGAGTACCAAATTGAGCGATCACGTCCGCAAACATTTTTTTCACCTGGTCTTCTTTGCTTACATCGCACTGGTAACTTATTGCATGACCTCCATCTTTTGCGATCTCTGCAACTACTTGCTCAGCCATTTCTTTGGCAACGGCAACCGGATAATTTACCACCACTGTTGCACCCGCCATGGCCAGTTCTTTGGCACAACCGGCCCCGATGCCACTGCCGGCACCTGTGATTATAGCGATCTGATCTTTTAATTTTTGTTCCATTTTTATTTTGTTTTTGTGTGTAGTATATTTTCTTTTCAG